>JABEUP010000103.1 GCA_013044365.1 Acidimicrobiaceae bacterium | reverse complement strand
GCTCGATACCGGGCAATATAGCGTTGTCACCGACGGACATGCCGGAGAGCGAAGACGCTTGCAGAACTGACGTAGCACCAGCACTAATCAACGGCCGTTGGTGCAGAAGCAGCAAGCATAAGCCAGGAATTTGACATTGTGTCCGGCCTAAACTGCCCTCTAATCTTCGCTCTTCAGGGGGCGGAGATCGTCAACCAATTGAGCCGTCCATTTGGAGTTCAATAAGCCTGCTCCACTCTACGGCATATTCCATCGGCAAAGTCCTTGTAACGGGCTCGATAAAGCCGTTGACAATAAGACTCATCGCCTGCGACTCCGACAGGCCGCGCGACATCAGATAGAATAATTGATCATTTCCGATCTTAGAAACTGTTGCCTCATGTCCAATCTGGGCATCCCGTTCTTCGACCTCCATGTACGGCTTCGTCTCCGATATCGAGTGATCGTCCAGCAAGAGTGCGTCACATCGCACGAAGCTTTTGGAGCCCTTTGCTCCTTCATCGACGTGAACCAGCCCACGATAGGTAGAGGTGCCGCCATCTTTGGAGATCGACTTCGAAATGATGGTAGAACTTGTTTCGGGCGCCGCGTGGACCATCTTGGCTCCTGCATCCTGATGTTGCCCGCGCCCAGCATAAGCAACAGAAAGCACTTCACCTGATGCTTTAGGCCCAACAAGGTAAACGGCGGGGTATTTCATGGTCAACCTCGATCCGATGTTGCCGTCTATCCATTCGACATGAGCTTCAGCTTCAGCTCGCGCCCTCTTGGTAACGAGGTTATACACATTGTTGGACCAGTTCTGAATAGTGGTATATGTAATCCTCGCGCCGGGCTTGGCAATGAGTTCGACCACAGCAGAGTGAAGTGAATCAGTGGAGTAGACCGGAGCAGAACATCCTTCAATGTAATGCACCTGCGATCCCTCATCGGCGATGATCAGAGTCCGTTCAAACTGGCCCATGTTCTCTGCATTGATTCTGAAATATGCCTGCAACGGCATCTCAACCTTCACACCCGGAGGAACGTAAATAAAGGATCCCCCCGACCATACCGCACTATTCAGTGCGGCAAACTTGTTGTCATTAGGAGGTATGATCGTCCCAAAATATGCACGCACCATATCCGGGTACTCCCTAAGGGCAGTATCCATATCGGTAAAGATGACACCTTGCTTGGCGAGGTCGTCCCGGTTCTTATGGTAAACAACTTCAGACTCGTATTGAGCAGTTACTCCGGACAGATATTTACGTTCTGCCTCCGGGATACCCAGCTTCTCATAAGTCTGTTTCACTGATTCCGGCAACTGATCCCAAGAACTGACTTGCTTCTCGGTTGGTTTGATGTAGTAATAAATGTCGTTAAAATCGATGTCTGGCATATTGACTGCAAACCATGGCAGCATCGGCTTTTTCTCAAAGTACCGCAGCGACCTGAGCCGGAACTCTCTCATCCACTCAGGTTCACCCTTCATCCAAGACATCTCTTTAACTATCTCTTGGTTGATACCTTTCTTTGGCTTAAACACGTAGTCTTCAACATCAGACCAACCAAGTTGATATTTACCGAGATCTATATCAGCTGTAGACATAACCGATCCGCCTTCGAAATTTGAGAGAACACCTTCTTAGATGATTCAAACATTAACCATTCTAGGCTCTGACAACATTATTCCTATCTGGATAGTAATAACTCTTCCAATTTTCTAGCCTAGACCAATCTCAGTGAGGCCCGTTTCCTCCACCTTGATCAATTTCCAACTAACCTTGGCAGTAATGACAGTTTTAGACCACTTATTTCTAAATGCCGGAGATCCCCCACGTGCAGAGGAAATTCCGGAAAAGTTAATACATTTTCAAGACCAGAGAGTTGACGAGTACTACTGGTTGCGAGAACGAGAGTCTCCAAAAGTCTTGGAATTACTCAACAAAGAAAATCAATACACGAAAAGTGTGACCGCCGAACTCGAAAGCCTGGAAGAACAGCTGTTTTCCGAGATCAAAGGCCGAATCAAAGAAACAGATCTTTCAGCACCTGTCCGCAAAGGGAGCTACATTTATTTCTCAAAAACCGAAGAGGGACTCCAGTACCCGATACACGCAAGGAAGAGAATCGGGACAGAAACAGAAGAGATCCTGGTAGATGAAAACGAAGAAGCACTCGGTCATTCCTTCTTTGCCCTCGGAGGACTATCCATTTCACCCAGCGAAGACCTGGTTGCATACCTTACAGATTTAGATGGGTCCGAGCTTTATACGCTCACTGTGCGTAGTATTTCAGCTCCACGTGACGTGAAGGCTCGGCTGGAGAACTGCTACTACGGACTTTCATGGTCATTAGATTCCCAAACAATTTTCTACACCAGAACCGACAGTCAGATGCGGCCGTACCAGGTTTGGTGCCTCGATTTTGTCACAGGTGAGAGTCGGCTGGTCTTTCAGGAGGATGACGACGCCTACTTCGTCGGTATTGGAACTACCAAGGACGACAAATACATAGTGATTGAAGTGGGTTCCAAAACCACTACCCAGATATTTACCATCGATGCTTCCTTTACCAAGGCTGAACCAAAGCCATTCAGCAAAAGAGTTAAAGACCTGGAGTATTCAATTGAACACTGGAGGGAACACTTTTTCGTGGTGACAAACCGCGACAACCCTGACTTTGGCCTGATGATGGTCGACGAAGGAGTGAACGACCACACTAAATGGAAACCGTACCTGGAAACTGTTGATGGAGTCCGGCTACTCGACATTGAAGTTTTTGCCGACTACTTGGCACTGCAGGAGAGATACCTTGCGACAGCACGCCTGAGAATCGTCGACTTGAGATCAAAATCAATTTTTGAAGTTCAAAAGAGCGAGGAGGTCTCGTCAATCTATATCGGAGAAAATGAAGAGTTCGAGTCGACCATTCTGCGATATGAATACTCTTCTATGATCACCCCCAGATCGGTCTTCGAGATCGACCTTGAAACCAAGAAATCAACCCTACTAAAACAGAGTGAGGTCCTGGGCGACTTCGACAGCTCCAGATACGCGACATTTAGAATCTGGGCTAACTCAGAAGACAACACCAAAATACCGATTTCGGTTGTATGCAGAGCAGACCTTCAGCCTGACGGGACGGGCCACCCCACGTTGGTCTACGGATACGGGTCCTACGAACACTCAATTGACCCAACATTTTCATCGTTACGCCTGAGTTTGCTCGACCGCGGTATCGTGTTCGCCTTCGCCCATATTCGCGGTGGCGGCGAAATGGGACGCAATTGGTACCTGGACGGGAAACTGGAGAACAAAAAACACACTTTCACCGACTTTATCGACTGCACCAGAACACTTATTGATCTGGGTTGGGCTGACCCTGACAAAATCGCAGCAAGAGGAGGGAGTGCTGGGGGAATGCTTATGGGCGCCATAGCCAATATGGCCCCAAACCTTTATAAAGTGATCGTTGCAGAAGTGCCGTTCGTGGACTGTCTAACAACCATCCTGGATCCCTCGTTACCTTTGACCACGTTCGAATGGGAAGAGTGGGGCAACCCGATTACAGACAAAGCCATTTACGATGTGATGAAGTCATACACTCCCTATGACAATGTCGGAGAATCACAGTACCCATTCTTGCTTGTAACCGCAGGGCTAAATGACCCCAGGGTGTCTTACTGGGAACCCGCAAAGTGGGTGCAACGGCTTAGGAAGAAAACTGCCAATCCCCGAGTGATACTAAAAATCGAAATGGGTTCCGGACATCAAGGACCTTCGGGCCGATATGATGCCTGGCGAGACGAAGCCTTTGTGTACGCGTTCCTGCTCACCGCGCTTGAGTCCGCCCAGTCACCGGGCTCAGATTCGTGAGACATTAGTCGAATAAGACACAGCACAGTTGTGTTTTGCCGGATGGGCACGCCACACCTATAAAGTGTTAGGCCTTCACACCCTGCCTGAAGGTGAATTCATAAACTCCCGGAGGTGCAGTAAAGCTTACCGGCTGCCCATTTGCAGTTAACGTTAGGACTCCCACGTTACCCGTTCGTACCCACATGGAACTACCCAAGGTGAAGGTCTTGCTTCCTCCGCTAGGAATGATTCCTTGCCACAATATCTTGGAGCCAGGTGCTACTGACTCTTCGATCCACGACGGAGCCGACGAATGTATATCTAGGGTTATCGACGATGCGTTTAGAAAGTAGATGGCGCCGGTGCTATCGGCCGAAGTTGGCATTAGCGGTCCCGGTGGAGTTGGACGAGCTTGGGTTGTCGCGGTAGTGGAGTTGGATTGGCTGGAATGCGGTAGGGCTACCGCAGGGCTCCTTGGTATGGTGACCGGATTCGACGAACTTAAAACGACAACAAGGGCGCCAAGCCCCACCAACGCCACAATCGATGCTACCGCCAACACTTTTGTGTTGACTTTCCTATCTCCGCCGAAAATGGGTGTCGCCGATTCCAAAGAGGAGCCATCTGCTGCACCATCGTCGAAGTGAAGGACCTCAGTGTGCACCTTTGGTCCTGGCGCCCGTGTGCTTGAACTGAGACGTGTCCTACGCCGGGTCGCACTCGGCTTGCTCTTGTCCGGCAAAGGAACCGGTAG
>JABEUP010000102.1 GCA_013044365.1 Acidimicrobiaceae bacterium | reverse complement strand
TTCGTCTTGTGGGATTGCTCCGCGCCGATTTCGATTTGATTCTGGGCTTCTCCCACCGATCGATTTGTCATGGTTACAGTCTTGAGGCTTTCCATGACTCTTCGGGTCTCTTATTAATGGGTTACATATAAGCTTTCCTTATGCCGCTTCCTCTGCCTTTGCCCGATTTGGTATCACTTGATTTGCTGCGCAGCGTGGGGGAATTCGGTTCCATACGTCGAGCCGCCCTAGCGCACAACGTAAGTCAACCGGCTGCAAGCATGAGGCTCAGGTATTTGGAAAAGACGCTCGGTTTGGTTCTTTTGGACCGCGCTAACGGGCGTGCTCGCCTGACGCCGGCTGGAGTTGCCGTTGTGGAGTGGAGTGCCCAGATACTAGAGGGTGTCGGTGAGCTGTTGATCGGGACAAAGGCGCTTAGGCATCAGGGAGAGAACAGCCTTCGGTTAGCGGCAAGCATGACCGTCGCTGAATATATGGTTCCGCTCTGGCTCGGCAAACTTGACGCAACCGCCTTGGATATTTCTGTATCCCTCCAGGTCGGCAATACCGTCCAGGTTACAGAGATTATTCGTGCTCAGAGGGCGGATATCGGTTTTGTGGAGGGTTGGACAGCGCCCTCTGATCTCAGCCACCGCATTATTTGCAGTGATGACCTGGTAGTGGTGGTTCCACCAGATCATCACTGGGCGCACAGGAAAAAGTCTGTCACGGCCAGAGAATTGGCATCGACTCCGTTGATCCTGAGAGAGATTGGATCAGGTACGCGGGAAATACTCGACAAAGCTCTGGAAGTCCAGGGTCTGGAGACGCTGCCTATGGTGGAGCTTGGTTCGAACACTGCCATTAAGGCAATGGTAAGCTCCGGCGCCGCTCCCGGCGTGCTGTCGCGACTCGTGACCAAGACAGAAGTGGATGCGGGCAGACTTGTCATTGTCACAACCAGCGGGATTTCACTAGACCGGTCTATACGGGCTATCTGGTTAAAGGGCAAATCAATGCCTATCTTGGCAAAGCGACTGCTGAAATTGGTTACCGACAGTTATCGCGATGGCGCGTTTGTGTAGGCATATGCAATTCGAAAGCTGAAATTTCCATTCGAATTTGACCAATCAATTTAAACTGGCTGATTTTGAACAGATTGGAGAACCCATGTCTGCATGGGTGTTGAGGAATACCTTCGCCGGTCACGGTGTTGAGAAAGTCGTAAGGTTTCGGATTACGCAAACCTGAAGGAGTCAGACATGCCGGCGATTTCTGTTGAAAATATTCTTACGTTGCCACGAATACCCAAGATAGACCGGGGAGTACTCAAAGAAAGGCAAATAAGGTCGCTAACTATTGCGCCCAGTGGCTTCGAAGGGGAGGGTTTTCCTGTCCGGCGGGCTTTCGCTGGCGTGAATATGAGGGAACTCGATCCGTTTGTGCACATGGACCAAATGGGTGAAGTCGAGTATTCCCCAGGTGAAGCTAAAGGTACACCATGGCACCCGCACAGGGGATTTGAGACTGTGACCTATATAATCGACGGAACTTTCGTTCACCAGGATTCAAACGGAGGTGGAGGAACCATCACTGACGGCGACACCCAATGGATGACCGCAGGCTCTGGCATACTTCATATCGAGGCCCCGCCTGAGAATTTGGTGTTGACAGGAGGGCTCTTTCACGGGATTCAGCTGTGGGTGAATCTGCCCGCCGCTAATAAGTTTAATCCACCCCGGTATCAGGATATTCGCGCCCACGATTCCGCTCTAGTGTCCTCTTTAGATGGAGGTACGCTTTTACGCGTAATCGCCGGCGAGGTTGCCGGCCACCAGGGGCCCGGATCGACCTTCACCCCAATTACCCTTGTGCATGCATCGCTAAGCCCGGGTGCAACGCTAGAACTCCCTTGGAGGAGTGACTTCAACTCTCTTGCCTATGTTTTGGCGGGGAAAGGAAGCATTGGCTCAGATCGTCGACCGATTCAGAAAGGGCAATTGACAGTATTTGGAACGGGCGACTGGATCATGATTTCAGCAGATGCGCGGCAGGATTCCAATAACACAAGTCTCGAAGTGATGTTGTTGGGTGGCCAGCCAATCCGTGAGAGAGTGGTTCATTACGGTCCTTTTGTCATGAATAGCGAAGATGAGATTGTCAAGGCAATGGAGGATTACCAGGCTGGGAGGCTTGGAACGATCCCTGTGGCACAAATTCCCCATCGGCAATCAGGCGATATGGTAATTTGATCTCATTGTTGATTTGCCGGGGAACTGCTGTCGGCCAGGTTAGTGCATTTAGTTACCGAGCGAGGGATCCAGGCGGATTTTATACGAGCCTGATTTCGACTGGAATGAGTCTGGGGATTTTTAGCAAAGCCGGTCGGCAATTGAGCTGAATTGAGACCTTGGGCCCAAATGCTCTTACGGCATACTGGCTTAATTTCACTATCCCTTTATACTAGTTATTGCGACTTGGTCGCAATTAGGAAGCTAGGTGTCTCCCAGCTGTTTCCGAGATCTCCTATAAAGGCGAAAAGTAGATGGCGGCTGAAAATCTGGATCAAGCGCCGAATATGCTCAAGCAGAATTTGAAAATGGCTGATTTGGTAGCTCTTTCTGTTTCGAGCGTTGGCCCGCTTTTTTCTATTGCGGCAACCGGTGGTGTTATGGCCGCCAATGCCGGGCTATGGACGATCCCTTCCATTGGACTTATCGCGATACCCTTTATTCTTGCGTCATTTATCTTTAGGTTGCTTAATCGCCACTTTCCCCATTCTGGAGCTTCCTATCACTGGTCTGCCCGAGTGCTCGGAATTAAGGCTTCACGTTTCCAGGCCTGGATACTGATCTTGGCATATTTCGCATCGATACCGCCAATCATTATTCCTGCCGCTAACTACACATTGAATTTGCTATTTCCTTCTTACCGCCCTTCGACTTTTGCCGAGATAATTGCAGCAATGTTCTGGTCCGGTTTCGCACTTATTCCGCTTTTGAGAGGTTCGCGTCCCACGGCAAAGCTGACTCAGGTCTTTTTGACAATAGAGATCGTGTCTGTGGTGATAATCGCCGTAGTGGCGGTTATCCGCTGGCACGCAATTTCCGTTCCGATGCATTTCGGTAAGCCACCTCTTGGCGGAATGATCATAACCGCGGTAGTTGCGGCCACGATTCTCGACGGATGGGAGATTGATAGCTACGCTTCGGAGGAGTCCGTAAACCCAAAAGGGGATCCCGGTGTCGGTGGCATTGTGGGCGCATTGGTGGCTCTTGGGTTCTATGCGCTGCTCTATCCTCTGATGTTCGGGGAAACACCTCTGCGGTTGCTTGCAGGGGCGCCAAATCCAATGTCAGTGTGGGCGCAACGGCTATTGCCCCACGCATCGTTTCTCATGCTCATCCCGGTTCTGGCCTCAACCGCTGGAGGTCTTTGGCTCACCTCGTTCATTTTGATCCGTGCCCTCCACGCGATGGGAAGGGAGGGCCTGGTCTTTTCTGCGTTCGCCAAAATCAATAAGCGCGGTGTCCCGGGTGTCGCAACAATTGTCACTTTGGGTGCGGCTTTTGCCGTCACACTCTTTCAGACTATTTTTTCTTCCCTGGGCGTATTCTTTGGACTTGTACTCTCAACGGCCGGGTTTTTCCTGGTGGCAGAGTTTTTTCTGGATTCGGTGACTGCCACTGTGTTTCTGTTCAGGATGCACACGTCGCGGGGTGAGGGTAGTCCTCACGGCCACCGGGTTTTGCTGGCTGGTTCAGTTCTGTCGGCCTTGTCATTTTTGATGTTCATGATTGGGTTTTTGATCTTCGGCCCCAGGGCCATTGGCCCATCTGTTGATTATGTCATTGGGGCTTTGATCCTGTTGGGCATTGGTTTCGTAATATTTGCCCGCCGGCACAATGTTATCTATATGTTTCACGGAAATGCCGTTCCAGCCGCGGTCGAAGGGTCCAAGCTGATAGCCAGCGCCGAACACACCAAGGGACTTTGACCCTGTATTTGCGCGGTTTGGTCTGGTTGCAAGATGCCGAGAGTGGAAAGTGGCGGATTTCCCAACGCGAAGCGACAGACATTTTCAGCCAGCCAAATCTATGGCCACCGGTATCCGTTATGGGTTGGGTAATCCGTCAGATTGGTTAGGGCAGACTGAATAGCTGAGGTTGTGATGTGCTGGAGACGAATTTGGCGAGCCACCGGGAAATTGGGTTGGGCGGCCAGCCGGGATTTAATTTACATGCTTATTCTTTGTCGGGAAGGCGGGACTTGAACCCGCGGCCTCAGCGTCCCGAACGCTGCGCGCTACCAAGCTGC
>JABEUP010000101.1 GCA_013044365.1 Acidimicrobiaceae bacterium | reverse complement strand
GTACGGCCTGGCGGCTATAGAGCCCCGGAATGAAAGGCCGTCTCCAAGGCCAACCTCCAAGATTCTACCCAGTGCCCAGCGGTATGTTCCTTTGGTGGAAGAAGCCCGGTCCGCCAAACCTTTTATCAAATAGGCCTCTATTATCTCTGGGCTGCTGAGGACGGAGGGATCACCGCCAAGCCCGTTGTTAGAGCAGAAACGGGCAACCCCTCTTAGTATCGATTCTGCTCTGCCACCAAGTTCTGTTGTTTCCACCCCGCATCTCTCTACCATAAAGAGGAATTCACGCACGAGCTGTCACAATTACGCCAACTACTAAATACGATCACGTATATATTATCACATAAGTTGGCGTTTCGCTGGTCTGTTTATAACATATAATGGAGATTGTAATGACGAGAAAAAGCCCATACCTACTGAATCTCACGCCAGATCAACGCAGTGAGCTGGAAGAAATGGCTCGCCGTTATACGTCACCGTATTGTGATGTTATACGTGCCAAGATAGTGCTGATGGCTGCTGAGGGTCTTAGAAATGACGAGATCGCTTCACGCCTGGACACCCATAGGGAAATCGTTTCCAAGTGGAGAAAGCGTTTCTTTGAACAAGGCCTGGATGGCCTGAAGGACCGCCCTAGAGTTGGCAGGCCTGAGGGTTCTATTATTTAATCGGCTGAGTCATTGCAGAAATTGTCGAATGGCCACAACTATGTATTTCTACTAATCCTTCTGGGATTTCCAGAAGTCTAAGCTGGGAACACTATCTATAAGCAGGCTAGAATGCGCAGGTGAGACTAGTTTTGTCGCTAGCCCACACCGCTCTAGGTACATGATTGTCTGATGATTGGGAGACAGGTGTTTGATCGCCACAGTGGACTGGCGGAGCGGATCGAAGAGTGGCCCGTCAACAATTGCTCTTGCTTCGTTCTGAACTTTAGGTCTGGATCGGTCGATATTGTCGGGGATCAGGGACTTCTATTTAGGTGGGCATCTGTGAGCAAGCTTGCGAGTTCGTTGGGGTTATTATCAGCAGTGACTGAGGGGGTATTCGGCCTGGATGAGAAGCTAACCAACGGGTCTATAGTTAGTGATGTTCTTGCGCATGCGTCAGGTCTGGCAACTGATATTGATTTGTCAAGGGATATTTTTAATCAAAAGTTAGTTGTTCCTGCCAGGACGAAGAGGATATATTCAAATATCGGATTTGAGTTGCTTGCTACAGAGTTTGAGATTATTTCGAAAATTCAGTTTAAGGATTATTTGGCTGATGTGTTGTTCCGGGTCGCGGGAATGGAGACCGCGAGCGTAAGCGGGGACTTTTGGCCTCATGCTGGTAGAAGTGGCGCGGCTGCTGGAATTCTCGGTAGTCTCAACGATCTTATTGGACTAGCGACGGCATTGTATTCCGGTACCCCCTATTTGGACAATGATTTGCTGAGTCGGGCGAAGACGCCGTACCTGCCAGATCTTCCGGGAATACTGCCCGGGTTTGGTGATATGCCACGTAATCCTTGGGGTCTTGGATTAGAGATCAGAGGCGATAAGTTTCCGCATTGGACTTCGAGGTCAAACTCCCCGGCCACCTATGGGCATTTTGGCGCGTCGGGAACTTTCCTTTGGATTGACCCGAGCGTCCAACTTGCAGTTGGAGTGTTGACGGATCGAGACTTCGGTCCCTGGGCTCAGCAATGCTGGCCAGTTCTTTCAGATTTTGTGATTGAATCCTATTAACCAGTTCTTTCAAGAGGTGGTAACGACAAGAAGTTTACGATTAATCTTGGAGAAGACTTCGGTAGCGCTGGATGGACACTCAAACTTATCTTTTGGTTAGTAGTCATCTGAATAATTGTCAATTGCGTATAGAGCCATCGACAAACGGCTATGTGGACTCTGGAATCAACAACCGGATGTAAAGAGATGTGCGAGGGACTGAATCGGAAATATACAGCGACGTCACTTTTATTTGGTTCGAGTTGCAATTTGTGAGTATTTCACAACAGGTATTCCGCTGTAAGTCCTAATTTGAGGCTTTGATTAGATGCCCTCGCGAGTCGCGAAGTACCGTATCTAGCGATGATTGTCCAGAAGCAAGATCTCTTGCTGATTCGTCTAGTTCGTTCAAGGAGTCTTGGTGAAAAATCCTGATGTCCTTGAGCTGGGTCTTCAGCTCCGGCTCGCCATCACGAATTATTTGTCTTTGCAACGGTCTCAATTTCTTGGTTTCGAGTTCCGGGATCTCCACCGATGTCTCTGGCGAGCCAATAGATTCCAGATACTCCATGACTGCTTTGCCATTGGAATCAAGAACACGCCACGGGAACTTTCTTCCTCCAAGTGTCACTTTGGCGGCTGAGAGTTTGGTAACTGGTTCCAATCCGTGGCCTTTGTCGATTGCCACAATCTTGTAGACAAAGTTCGCGGTTGGAGCTCCTGATCCAGTAACCAGTCTGGTTCCAACGCCGAATCCATCAATCGGTTCATGGGATAATTCATTGATGCTGAATTCGTCAAGGTCTCCGGATATCACAATTTGGGTCTTCGTTGCTCCGAGGATATCTAACAAGGCTCTGGCTGTTCGAGATTCTTTAGCCGGATCTCCGGAATCAATCCGGATCGCTCCAAGCGATGTTCCAGCTATGGAGATGACCTCTTTGATGGCGTTTTCAATGTTATAGGTATCGACTAATACCGTTGTAGCGGGTCCCTGTGCCAGGATTTGTGCGGTGAAGGCGGCTCTTTCGTCATCATGTGCCATCATGAATGCGTGTGCAACAGTGCCAGCGGTAGGAATTCCATAAATCTGACCTGCTTTAAGGTTTGAGGTTGCCGCAAATCCTACGATAAAGGCGGCCCGCGCCGCAGCGATTGCGGCATATTCGTGGGTGCGCCTAGAACCCATTTCTACTACTCGCCGCGTACCGGCGGCTGAGACCATTCTTGCTCCCGCCGAAGCAACTGCTGAGTCAAAATTCAAAATCGAGAGGACGATAGTTTCCAGGAGGATGGCTTCGGCGAAAGGTGCTTCGACTCTCATTATCGGAGAGTACGGGAAATATGCCTCCCCCTCCTCATATGACCAGATATTACCGGAGAATCTAAAATTCGACAGATATTTCAAGGTCTCCTTGTTTAGATGCTTTGTCGTTTCGAGGTACTCAAGATCGTCTTCGTTGAATTTGAAGTTGGAAATAGCCTCGACTACTCTCGCGATGCCTGCTACCACCCCGTAGCGACGGCCCGCTGGTAAAGATCGGGTGAACACCTCAAAAGAGCTTCCCCTGGAGGAAACGCCGGATTGAAGGCTAGCTTCCAACATTGTTAATTCATATAGGTCTGTCAAAAGCGAGGTTGTCATTTTACTTCTTAGATTTTGATTGTTCGAGACTCTAAATCGCGGACGGCTCGGTTTCAGCTGTCGCGGTCGTTTTGTGTTGCGACTTATTGAACAAAATAATCAGGTAGATTGCTGATACGGCTACTACTGCAAGTGAAAAGACCTCGACGGCATCCCATAGACGCGGTACCGCCAGCCATAAGTACTCGTCGCTAAACCGTGGGATATTCCACAGTAGTGCAGCTGATCCGATCAGTGCTCCGTCCGGTGAGTGATGCTCCTTGAAGTACTTTTCCAACTTCAGCAATATCAGAAAGATGATAAAGTCCTCCGTTGCCTGGAAGAGAGGCACCGGTATTCGGTATCCAATTTGACCGGCGTACTGTAGTCCGTACCAAGCGTTTGTGGGTCTACCTCCGCCGTTGATCATCAGCTGCGGCCCTAATAGCCGCCCCATTGCCCATGCTGCTACAAGTACGGGCGCAATTAGATCGAATCCCTTTGCATAGGACAGTTCGGGTGCATGTCGGTGTTTGAAATACATTGCCGCGGGTATGGCAAACGCCAAACCACCATACGACGAGAGGCCACCATGCCAGATGAGTACAATTTCGCCCGGATTATGTAGGTAATAAGTGATATTCGCGACAACGTGCACCACTCTCGCACCCAAAATGGCCGCAGCTATGATCCATAGAAATGATTTCTGCAGCCACTCGACGTTGTAGCCGTTATTACGGAGTCTGCGGTCATAGTAGCGATACGCAAAATAAAAGGTTATGGCCAAGCCAATCCCGTAAGTGTGGATCGTCAGAGGTCCGATGTTGAAGTCTACGGGAATTGGCCGCATTTAGGTTCCTTGTTATTTGAGATATGGCATTAGCTCAGCTAACATTCTATAGGCCAAGGCTCCGGTTTAAGTGTCGGTGTGTGGTTGGGAAAAGTGCTGGTAGATGTGGACCAATGCCGGTCGTGCTCCGCAAAGTTATAATTTTCTGTTGTCTATCGATAAGGTTGCTCCATGGACTCAACGTCAATATTTCGAATTGATGGGAAGGTGGCGGTAATTACCGGCGCCTCTTCAGGGCTCGGAGCCCACATTGCCCAGGTATTAGCTGGAGCTGGCGCCGAGGTAGTTCTCGCTGCGCGACGCAAAGAAAAGCTGGATTCGGTTATAGCTGGTATTGGTGCTTCCGCATCCGGGTTCCAGTGCGATGTGACCAACGATTCAGATCTGGAAGCCCTAGTGGACTTTGTCGTGAAAAAGTTCGGCAAGATCGACATTTGTGTTAACAACGCCGGAACGAGTGATCCAGAACCAGCCGAAAGCGAGTCACCTGAGAAGTTTAGATCGATTATGGCGGTCAATCTGGAAAGCGTATTCGTTCTTTCCCAATTGGTGGGGCGAGTGATGTTGGAAGCCGGAGAGGGCTCAATTGTTAATGTCTCCTCCATAGCTGGTCTTCTTGCATCCGGCCAGATTCCCCAAGCCTCTTATGCCGCGTCGAAAGCAGCTGTAATTAATCTCACGCGTGAGCTGGCGGCACAATGGGCGCGCAGGGGTGTCAGAGTTAATGCTATTGCACCCGGGTGGTTCCCTTCGGAAATGACCCAGGAAATGTTTGGCAATCCTCGTGGTCAGGACTTCATACGCAAAAGGTGCCCCATGGGACGTACCGGCGAGCTGGCTGAACTCGATGGCGCCTTGCTGTTGCTTTCATCGAAGGCTGGCAGCTATATCACCGGCGAGACCGTCGTTATAGATGGTGGTTGGTCGATTATTTAGGACGGGTTAATTTGAGGTGTTGGATATGACGCTCAGGTTCAGAAGGTCATCACGATTTTGCCAAGTTTACCCGGCTGGGCAAACGAATCATATGCCTGTTGAACCTCGTTGAAATCAAAGGTAGAGGCAAGCGTTACCGGTGCCTTGCCAAGTTCATAAAGTGGCAGAACATGAGCCGTGATTTCCTGTGCCAGTAGCGCTTTTGCCTCTATCGAACGCGCCCGCAGTGTGGATCCAAATATTCTGGCCCGTTTGGCCATGAGAATGCGAAGATCTATTTCGCTTTTGGCTCCGGCTCCAACGCCAATCACTGAGAGGCGCCCCTCCATTGCAAGATCCGCCAGGTCACTAGGCAGGTTGACCGCTCCCACAAGTTCCAGGATCACGTCATAAGGACCGTATTGGTCCGAGACGGACGCAAGGATTGGCTCTGCGCCGAGGCGTCTGAGAGTTTCGTGGTGCTCGGGATGGCGTGCCGATGCGATAACCCGCGCATTCAATGCTCCGGCTAATGCGATTGCACTTAGTCCAACTCCACCTGCCGCACCGTTGATGAGGACCTTTTCAGACATTTGCAGCCTTGCTTGTCGGATTAATGCATCGTAGGCAGTGAAATAGGTTTCACAAAATCCTCCGGCACTGATTAAATCCATACTTTTTGGCACCAATATCGCATTTGAGTAATGGATTTTGCAGAACTCAGCCTGAGCCGCACCTCCAACAACTCCCATGACGGCATCTCCGACTTTAAACCCGGCGGTCTGGCTGCCAACCTCCTTCACGATTCCAGCGAATTCCAAGCCCGGTATTTCTTGAGGGATACCAGGAGGTGCAGGGTAGAAGCCATTTTTTTGCAGGATATCCGCGGCATTAAGGCCGGCTGCTTTCACCTTCACTATTAGTTCTTCGGAACCGCAGGTGGGGTCTTGAACCGTATCGATCCGAACTTGTTTGTCGACTATCACAACTGCCCGCATTTCAGCCCTCCGCAACTCGTAGCTAGGTAGTCTACTTATTTGTGCAGAATTGTGTGAGTTCTAAAGTCGTCCGGCACCTACTGGAACTCCATCCCAGTAGATCCCCGAGATCTCAACAGGCGAAGACTCATTAAGTGCTTGGAGCACTTGTCCGCCGCCAATGTAGATTGCCACGTGGCTGATTGGCGAGTAGTAGAACACTAGATCACCTGGTTGCAGGGAGGACAGCGACACACGAGTTGTGTCGCTGTATTGCGCTGCAGCTGAGTGGGGTAGGGATATCCCAGCTTTTGCAAATACAAACGCTGTAAGTCCTGAACAGTCGAAGGCATTTGGACCAGACGCTCCGAATCGGTAGGGTTTGCCAAGTTCCTGGCGTGCCCACGAAAGTGCAATGCTTATTTGACCGCCACTAAGACTTGGTGCTGAACCACCAGAGGGTGAACCGAAAGAGCCGCCTGTGATAACTTGTCTGGTGCTGGCCGCTGTCTCCTGCGCCACCCTCGCTGCCGCCTCCTGCGCTAGGAGCTGCTGCTGTTGGGCCACTAGTACCGCAATTGTCGAATTTACTGATCCGAGTTGTGCGTTTTCTTGATTCACTGCCGTTTGAGCTGCATTCCTGGCGCTGGAGACTTGGTCGACTGCGGAGGCAGCCTTCGCCTGTAATGCTTTTAGCGAAAGTTGCTGCTGCTGCAAACTTTGCGCCGCATCTTGATATGAAGCGATGAGATCGGTCTGAGAATTCGTTACGGTATTTAAGTACTCCACTCTTACTGAAGCCTCGGTGGGGTTCTCACTCAGAAGCGCAGAGAATTCGGGGAGGTTCCCGCCGCTTATATAAGCATTAATTGCTTCTTGGGACAGCTGGGCTTTTATGGAAACTATTTTTGCCTGAGTTTGTGAAATCTGGTTTTGTGCATTGTTGACTTGCTGATTGACGTTTGCCAGAGAAAGCTGAGCCTGGTTGTACTTTTCAGCTAAACTCGATACCTGAGCTCCAAGAATATTGAGCCGTGCTGCAATCGCCGCCGCCTGTGCTCTGGCACTTTGAAGCGTTTCCCCATTAGCAGCTCCTCCGGCAGGAACAAGTTGAGCCAAGGAGGCTGTACTAACCAATAAAAGCGCCAATGTGGCTTTTCTTTTTAGCGAAGTTGATTGTTTTGGCTTCACTTTTGAGATAATCCAAAATGGTTTCACGACGTTGTTGAACTTAGTCCCCTCAAGGTAGTGTGCGCCAGCTATTTGGAAAGTTTTTGTCCGCCAAGGCAAAAGAGCTGTTGAGCGTGGTTAAATTAAACATAAGTTTTATGCCTGGATCTCTTATAATTTTGAATATTCCAGGGGAGATAGTTTTTTACGGCAGATGAGAAATTCAATTAGCTAGTTGTATCTATATTGACTAGTTTTGTCTCGTTGGGTTATGGATTGTTTGAGAGGTGAGATCATAAATGTCTCAGAATACAGAATTTCGAATCGAGCATGACTCGATGGGTGAGGTCCGAGTCCCCATTTCAGCTAAATGGCAGGCTCAAACACAGAGGGCAGTTGAGAACTTTCCAATTTCGGGCCTGAGAATAAGCAGATCTCTGATTTGGGCGTTAGCTACGATAAAGGGCGCCGCGGCAATACAGAATGCAAAACTGGGAATCATCGATGATGCTGTTGCCGAATCCATCTACCAGGCGTCTATTCAAGTGGCTAATGGCGACTTCGACGATCACTTCCCTGTGGACGTATACCAGACTGGTTCCGGCACTTCATCCAATATGAACATGAATGAGGTGCTCTCGACGTTGGCAGGCGAAGCGCTTAACCGGAGCGTCAGGCCGAACGACGATACCAATGCATCGCAGTCATCGAATGACATCTTCCCATCCGCTATTCACCTCGCTGCAACCAATCTTCTCATGAACGTGCTTATTCCATCTCTGAATATCCTTTCAGAGGCTTTGGCAGCCAAAAGCGAGGAATTTAGCGATGTTGTAAAGTCTGGACGAACCCACCTCATGGATGCGACTCCCGTTACCCTTGGTCAGGAGTTTTCGGGGTATGCAGCCCAAGTTAGAAATGGCGTCGAGAGAGTCAATTCGATCCTTGCCCGTGTCGGTGAGCTGCCGCTTGGCGGTACTGCAGTAGGTACAGGTATCAACGCTCCACCTGAATTCGCACGCGGGACCATTGAAATATTGGTCTCATTGACTGGTCTCCCGTTGTCGGAGGCCCGTGATCATTTTGAGGCTCAGAGTGCCCGGGATGCTTTAGTCGAAGCTTCTGGAGTGTTACGCACGATTGCGGTCTCATTCTACAAGATCGCAAACGATTTAAGATGGATGTCTTCCGGGCCACGTTGCGGGCTTGGTGAGATCCATCTTCCCGATTTGCAGCCGGGGTCGTCAATAATGCCGGGAAAGGTAAATCCCGTTGTTCCAGAGGCGGTTTGCCAAGTGGTTGCGCAGGTAATTGGCAATGACGCCGCGGTCGCATTTGGTGGATCGGCAGGCAACCTTGAACTTAATGTGATGTTGCCGGTGATCGCAAGAAACCTAATTGAGTCCATTTCGCTACTGGCTTCGGTGGCAGATGCACTTGCTGTGAAATGTGTCCGGGGTATTGAGGCGGATCGAGAGAGGTGTCTGAACTATGCGTTGTCGAGTCCATCGATTGGAACGGCTCTCAATCCGTACATTGGTTATGAGGCGGCCGCAAAAGTAATCAAGAAGTCTTTGAAGGAGAAGAAAGACCTTCGGGCGGTTGTGCTAGAGGAGGGTCTTATGACTCCGGAGGAAGTGGACAAGGCACTTGATGTAATGGCTATGACAAAGGGTGGAATCCTCAAATAAGGCGTGTCCGTTGAAGTGCGGGTCTTTAGGTCTCGTAACATGGTAATTTCAAGGTATGAAACCCCTGGAGCATCTTAGATATATTGCTCGAATCAAGGGTCAGGATCCTATAGACCTCGCCCTCGAGGCAACTTATGCAATAGCTGAGTTGGCGGATGACAGGGCTCTGATGGTCTCGGCCCTCAGAAGGTTGCTTGACCGCCATCCATCTTTAGGTGTGATATGGATGGTGGCGGCTCGTGTTGCGGATTCCCTGTTCCCCGAGGAAGAGGCTTGGAGCCTCATAGGAGAGTTTTCTACATATCGGCGGGATTTAGAATTGATCGAGTTTCCAAGTTTGTATGTTGAAAGCAGCGGAAGAATAACGATTATGGAGGAGTCCGGCATCTCCTCCAAGATTGGATATAACGCCGATCGTGGACTGGAGTTCTTGCGGAAAAACCCGAGCGCTTCGTTGGTAGTCCGCAGCGACCTTGTTTCGTCGCGATTTGCGGTCATTTCTCAGTGCGGAGTTAATCTTATCCGTGACTATACATCCATGGGCGGCAGCGGTGGCATTTCAATTAGCGCAAGCGACTACGCCCTTGCAACTGTTTCGATTTATGAATCCCTGGAGTCGCGGCTTAATTTGGTTGCGTCAGAGACGGATCCGGTCTGTTTATCCACAATGGACGGCGTAAAGGCTATCGTCTATCAAGGCAGTTCGTTTTCGCCCGCTATCATGGATCGCTTGGTTGGCTGGCGGGCTCCGCAAGAGGTCTTACGGCCGGCTGGACCACTGCTGGGCTGATGGCATTCAGATAAATTTGCCCGTGCATTGTTCGTTGTACTCCGGTTTGCCTGCCGATACCTGTCGAAGCCAAGGTTTGCCGTCTCGGCAAAAAGCGGAATTTTATACGATTCGTTTAGATGAAATTTTGCAACAGTACCTTATATTGATTGCGTAGCAATTTTAGTTGGAGTATTTTTGCCCCTATGGGACAAATAATTGATTTTCCAAGTAACGGTATGTCGGCGACGGGCTATCTGGCATCTCCGTCTGAAAAGGTCGCCCCCGGAGTTGTTGTGATTCAGGAGTGGTGGGGACTTGTCGGTCACATAAAGGATGTGTGTGACCGTTTTGCCGCCAATGGTTTCTATGCACTTGCGCCTGACCTGTATCATGGAAATGTTGCTAGTGAACCTGATGGTGCCGCCAAGGCCATGATGGCTATGGAATTGCCCAGTGCCACCAAAGACATGAGCGGCGCTGTCACCGAGCTTATTAAGCGAAGCGGAGGATCCTCCGCGGGTGTTGTGGGGTTTTGCATGGGTGGCGCATTGGCTTTAATGCTTGCTGCGGATCGTCCGGATGTCATTTCCGCCGTCTCACCTTTCTACGGGGTTGTTTCATGGCCGAGTCCTGGTCCAGATTTTCAAAAGATTTCCGGGGCAATACAAGGACATTATGCGGAACACGATGATTCTGCTCCTCCGGAGGCCTCAAGGGCTCTTGAATCACGGCTTAGGTCCATGGGCAAGGAAGTGGAGTTCTTTGTTTACCCGGGAACTCATCATGCGTTTTTCAATGACACCCGACCGGAGGTGTACGACCCTCATTCGTCCAAGCAAGCCTGGGATAGGCTGATACCATTTTTAAAAGAGCACATACGCTAGCCGATTTTCCGGAATCCGAGGAGTGAAACGGTGCCTGAATAGTGTCAACGCTGGTCGAGGACTATATTTCACTGGGCTTGGAGCTAAATAAGCACATCGAAGGGTTGGTTGATGCTTATTACGGTCCCGGGGAAGCAGCAGCAAGGGTTAACAGTTCCGCCAAAGTTGATCCCAGGAGATTGGTTAAAAATATTCGGCTATTGATTAGCTCAATTGAAGCCCGCGAACCCTTGGATTTGGGAGATATAGCCTATGACCCGATAAGAGCGGTGTGGCTAAGGGCACAGTCAATTGGATTATTGGCGACCGCCGAAAAGCTCGCAGGTGTCGACATAGACTATGTAACTGAGGTAGAGCGATGTTACGGAGTAAGACCTCGTCGAGTTTCGCGGGAGGAGATCGAGGAGGCCCATGGTATCTTGGAACACATTGTTCCCGGCGTCGGCCGCTTGAGTGACCGGCTGGATGCATACAGGAATTCATTTGTAGTACCTCCCGAAAAGCTTGAACCCGTCTTGATGGATTTGACAGAGGTATTCAGGGAACGTACGGCAAGTTTGTTTGGACTTCCAGAGGGCGAGAGTCTCGAATTCGAAATAGTCACCTCGAAACCGTGGTCAGGCTTCAATTATTACCTTGGCGATCTCAAATCGCGGGTTGCAATAAATGCGGACTTACCAATTCTGTCCACCTCGCTAGCTCACCTGATAGCCCATGAGGCGTACCCGGGCCATCACAGTGAACATACGCGTAAAGAAGCCAATCTCTACAACAAACGTGGTCAATTAGAGGAGTCGATTTTTTTAGTCGGGACTCCTCAGTGCTTGATCGCGGAAGGTCTTGCAGATTTCGGACTTGAAATACTATTGGGCGACGAAGAGTTCGATATTGTAGCTCAGTTGATGATCAATCGCGGGATAAATTTCCCTGACCAGGAGTTGAAAGAGACTCGAGGTGCGTTCGAAACACTTTCGAGGGTGCGGGCCAATGCGGCGTGGGATCTTCATCAGGATGGAATATCGCCGGATCGTGTGATTGACAGAATCGAAAGAGATGCTCTCCTGTCACGTCCAAGGGCAGAGAAGTCGGTGGAGTTTCTTACCGATCCAACCTGGCGCGCCTACATTACATGCTATGTGGAAGGATATCAGTTGGTTAGGTCTTTTGTCGGTAACCCCGAAAAAGTGCCAAACACTATTCGGATCGAAAGATTTAAGCGTTTGATCACGGAGCAAGTTATTCCACAGGATCTTTCCTCGTAGATATTTCCACTAACTAATGACTGTCAAGGACTGGGAAAATTACGGAAAGTTCACTATAATCTCTCAAATGTCCGAACGTAGCCGTAATTTACCGCGCCGATCTTGTCTATCGGTACCCGGGTCTTCTCAAAGGTTCTTAGAGAAGGCTCCAACTATAAATGCAGATATGTCATTTCTTGATCTTGAAGACTCCGTTGCGCCATTAGAGAAACCGGCAGCTAGAGGTCAGATTGTCAGGGCCATCCGCGAACTTGAATGGGACGATAGGGTCTTGTGTGTCCGAGTCAACGCCTGGGATACCAGATGGACTTACGCTGACGTAATTGAGGTAGTAGGAAATGCCGGAGAACGCCTGGATGAAATAATGCTTCCGAAGGTTCAAAGTGCCTCAGACGTTATCGCAATGGATCTTTTGCTCACTCAGGTCGAGATTAATGCCGGTCTTCCCAGGGGCCACATAGGAATTGAAGCACAGATCGAGTCCACCAAGGGACTTATCAACGTAGAGGAAATCTGCGCCGCCTCACCCAGGCTCGAAACTATAGTATTTGGTCCTGCCGACTTTGCGGCTTCCATGGAAATGCCGATTCTGACCGGTGGAGTGCAGATCAGTGATTACCCAGGTGACCATTTCCATTATGTATTTTCCAAGATCCTTATGGCGGGAAGGGCAAATGGGCTTCAGGTAATCGATGGTCCTTTCCTAAAAATCAGAGACCTTGATGCCCTCCGAGATTACTGCCATAGGACTGTGACATTAGGTTATGACGGGAAATGGGCGCTGCACCCGGATCAGGTAACGCTAATCAATGAGTTGTACTCTCCGTCGCAGGAGCAGTTTGACAAGGCAATGGATATTCTTGATGCTTACAAGGCCGCGACCGAGGTTGATCTTATGGGAGCCGTGATGTTCGGTGACGAAATGATTGACGAAGCGAGCCGCAAGATGGCTTCCAAGTTCGTATTTCGTGGCGAACGGGCGGGAATGACGAGGACCTCAAAGTAAAACCTTAAAAATCTGGATTTAGCTGGCTTAATTTATTGGGCCAGCTAAAAGAGATATTCACCAATATGTGAATGCGAACTCAAATCAAGAATGAACTGAGTGTTAACACGAGTCCAGCCCCAAAGACCCCGATGTAAATCGGCTCAATTGTGCCAGCTGAGACCGTCATCAATCCCGCGACTAATACTCCAACCCCACCATGCATGTGTGAAAGAAGATATCTCGGAAATAGCCAGAATATGGCTACCTCGAATACTGAAAATCCTAAAAACCAAACTCCGATTTTTCTCAGGGTTTTGGCCTTTTTGGCTGCAATCATTAGCGAACCAACGAGTAATACTGCACTTGCAATAAGCGAGGTGTACATCGTGTTATTGATCCAGCGGTAGTACCTGCCAATTGATGGTAGCGAAGAACTGGATACTGTGTAGCTAAACGGTATATTTTGGATAATTCTGTCCAGAGCGGGATTTTTACGTGCGACTATCGCCGCGACGGCGGAGGAGAGTGCCGGGCCGCCAATCACGACAGGTTGTTTTTCAAGTCCAAGGAAATGAAGTTGGATTTGCTGCGCGACATTTCCAAATTCATAGGCTACTGCTGGACTTGTCAGTGCCTGGTCTACCGCCGATTGCAGAGCAGCCGTGGGAATCTGCGTCAGAACCTGGTTAGAGTTTTGAATCGATCGTACAACCAGATCACTCACGGCCAATCGTACGGTCGGATTCTCAAGTGCAGTGGCAGCGTAATTGGGAACTTGTCCGGAAAGTAGCAGTGTCTGACGTATGACGAGAGTTGTCATGCCTATCCAGGCAAGAATCAGGCCCACAGCCAAGAGTATCCCGGCAACCCTTTGCCTCAAGAAGATCAAGATGGAAAACTCCCCCGGGTGTTCCTGAAGGACGATTGTTTGACAACAATATCACAAAAGGTATGTGGCGGAGACGTGCCCAAACAAAGCCTCGTGACCTGCTTCAGGCGTAGATTCCAGATTAAGGCACCGGATTATTTCGTCAGCAGCTTTCTCGCAATAACTTTTAGAGATAAAGTCTCATCGGCGCCCTCAAAGATGGAAAGGACCCTTGCGTCCACAAAGTATCTGCTAACGGAAAATTCCTCAGCATATCCCATGCCACCGTGTATTTGCATAGCTTCTCTGGTTACCCACTCAGCAGCCCGACAAACATATGCCTTGACCATTGAAGCTTCGAGCGAGCCCTCTCCCTTGGACATCAGATTTGCGACATGATAGGCAAACTGACGTGAGGCCTGGATTATCGCTGCCATACGTCCTAATTTTGCCTGTGTGAGCTGGTAATCCATAATCGGCTGGCCGAAAACCTTTCGGTTGTTCGCGTAATCAACGGCAGCTTCATATGCCGCTTGCATTACTCCGACGGCCCGGGCTGCAGTTTGGACTCTGCCGTTCTCAAAGCCCTCCATTTGGAAATAGAATCCCTTGCCAAGTCCATCCCCAAGCCCTACGAGAGCATCAGAAGGAACCCACCAGTTCTCGAAAGAAATCTCATATGAGTGCATTCCTCGGTATCCGATGGTCTCAATTGGTCGACCCTCCATCCTTCCTGCGGTTCCGGAATTACGCGGATTCTGGTTGAACAGAAAGCCCTTACCATCGCCACGAGGTTTTTCGACTATGAAAAGCGACAAGCCTTTGTGGGCTTTGGATCGGTCTGGATCTGTTCTGGCCAGTAACATGAGCACATCCGCACGGGCAGCGAAAGTGCACCATGTCTTAACTCCATTGATCAGCCATCCGTCATCGGTCTGGATTGCCATTGTCGTGAGATTTGCAACATCAGATCCAAAATCTGGTTCTGTAACTGCCACTGCGGCGAGCACCTCGGCGGTAGCCAATTTTGGAAGCCAATAGTTTTTCTGTTCTATTGTGCCGCCTCTTATAAGAGCTCTCGCAAGGATTTCCGGCCTGGTAATTAAGGAACCTCCAGCTCCGAGTGAAGCCCTTGAAAGTTCCTCTGTGGCTATGATCATTGCGGTGTAGCTGTGGCCTTCATTTGATGCGAAGCCGCCAAACTCTTCTGGTATCGAAAGCCCGAAGACTCCCATCTCTGCTAGCCCGGAAATTATGTCTTCAGGAATATCACCATTTTCGCGATGGATCTGATCGGCAATAGGTGCGATCTTTTCAGTAGCAAACCTACGAAACGCATCTCGAACCATTTCGAACTCAGCATCTAGGTGAGACGGGCCCGATTCCATCGCTAGAGATGCGATAAAGTCTGGATTTCTGTATTTGGCAGCGAAGCCCCGAAGTTTATCTAACGCCTTGGGATCAATGTCCCACTCACGTTCTCTGCCGAAAGTTTTAGACGCAAGATCATGGACAACGTCGGCGATGAAAGCGCAGACAAGCTTGCCTTCCACGTTGCCCTTGGCGCCGTAGTCGAGTATGGCTCTCGAGGCTTCAACTTCGGACGCAATGTGTGCCAAATCATATGCTACGACTTGGTTCTGATCCGGGTCACCTTCGGCCGAAAGTCTGACGATTGCACCGTCGACAATTTGCTTTGCGGTTTCAACTGTATCTGCTGCATATTGGATATCTGGATCGAACATAAAGTAAGGATATACCTTTGACCATGCCGCTGGCTAATTAGCCTCGTTCGTCCACTATTCGTAAAGGCGCTAGTGGCTAACGCGAGCGATTGTAGTGACTATTGGTGGGAGCATAACCGGTTCATCCGTCACCAGAATCCCGGTCATGGCCTCGAGATATCTGGATTCAGGAGTGTCTCCCAAGCCAACGGGTGCTTCAGCCCAACAGTCGGTAATCTCAAGTCCAAGTTGTTTGACAATACCGGGTACCATGATTCCTATATCAGGATGTTTCATGGTGCCGCTAAGCGTGCTGATTGGAGAATCACCAATTCTCCCGGCTGAAGTCACGGCTTCCTGAATGACAATCCATCCGCCGTCTTTTACCACACTGGCCATTCGTTCGATGACCAATCCTGGCTCGATTACCTGAAGTAAAAGAAATCTGCAAAATGCCAGATCGACTTTCTCTGGTAGTACCATTTCCTCGGCAGGTTGGGTAAGGGCGATGACCTGAGTTTCGCGTGCAGCAATTTCCGCTACCTGATCTCGGCGCCCAGGGTCGATGTCGACGGCGAACACTCTTCCTGAAGGACCTACAATCTTTCCTAGCGCGACACTTACATCTCCACCTCCGGCGCCCACGTCTACGCACTTCCAACCTGAGGAAACTCCCAACCGCTCCGTCGCAGTTACTAACGGCCTTCGGTAAACATCGTCTCTTAGCTCAATTGCCACACGATTCGCCATAACTTTACGCTAGTGTGGTAACCCGTGAATGCGACAATGTTACTTTGTGATTCCGCCTTAGTCGCGGAAGGAAAACTTTTCATTTTGGGGGGCGGGTGGACTGTCATTGGTCCACAACCGACTCCCATGGCGATAGCTCTAAAACTGGATGTGGCCTGGACGGAACTGGAAGATCCGCATCATTGGGAGATGTTCCTTGAAGATGCTGACGGTAAAGAGGTGATCTTCGATACTCCCGAGGGGCCTAGACCTGTCGAGGTTAGAGGAGACTTTCAGGTTGGCCGTCCACAAGGGGCAATCGAGGGTGCTCCAGTATCTGTGAATATGGCGATCAATATCGGCCCTTTACCATTTGCCCCTGGTCAACGTTTCGATTGGAAGTTGATTGTGGACGGTCAGTCCAATGAAGGCTGGGTGCTCTCATTCTCAACTAGATCATTGGATGAAACTGGTTTCAGCCAGATTCAAGGAGTTCAGTAACTATGTCAATCTATGAAAGGCCTTTTGGGGCTTACCTTGAAGATTTCAACCCGGGTGACATTTATAGGCACTGGCCGGGGAAAACCATAACTGAGGCTGATGACCATCTATTTTGTATGATAACCATGAATCATCATCCACTCCATACCAACGTATATTTTGCGGAGAACGAGACAGTTCAAAAGAAAAATGTTGTCGTAGGTAACCTCGTCTATTCGCTTGTACTTGGTATGAGCGTTCCTGATATCAGCGGCGCCGCGATTGCCAATCTTGAGGTCGAATCTCTGAAACACCTTCATCCCACTTTCCACGGGGACACCATTTACGCCGAGACACGGATCTTGGAAGTAACTGAGTCTAAGTCAAAGCCAGACCGGGGAATTGTCTCGGTTGAAACCAAGGGGTTTAATCAGGATGGCCTTGAGGTTTGTTATTTTAAGCGCAAGGTTATGGTTTGGAAGAAAGACTTCGCGCCAGCCCGTAAGCGTCCTTACCTCGATGCGAACTGGACTTAGCTGCGGGGTCATTCTGAGTGTGATTTGGCATCGCTGATCAAGCGAATTTGGCGATGTCGAGAAGTTTAGCGTCAGTTATTCGGGCTTGAACTTTCGCATTGCCTGTCAGGCTGGGGCCGTGTTTTTTACATTCGGTGCCGTCCAATGGATATGTTGCATTGATCGAGCCAGATCTTTGTTTGCAAGCGGAGCATTTTGGTCAATTTGCATGATCCGGGTGGCAAATCCCGTCCGTGAGGGTGGGGAAGGACAGCGCTAACGGCGTAGCCGTTACAG
>JABEUP010000011.1 GCA_013044365.1 Acidimicrobiaceae bacterium | reverse complement strand
GCTCGATCTTGCCAATATCAGACGAACTCATGACAACACGAGCCCGGCCTTCAGCAGTCCCTGGCGAAGCCGGAACACCCTGAATCTCGTTCTCGGCCACCGCGCCTCCGAGCCCGAGCCATGATCTGACACGCTCTGTGGTAATTCCCCACAGCATGACGGTAAACGGCTCGGTGATCTCTTCCGGTACTGGTCCTAGAGCCGGCTGTGGTACCCAGTTGTGCAGTGCCTCGAAGATTCGCTTGCGGTCAGCAACCTTTTTCTTCCAGATCTTCTGGCCACCGGAGGGACCGCCCGACGCCCACGAGGCCACCATGTCGGCGAATGCTTCACCCACTTCCCATCGGTTCATGAAGAACATATCCTCACGGTCCTCAAGGAAGTTGCCCTCTACTAGCCGGTCTCCGAATTCGCGAATCTTGTTCCACCACACAGTGTGGTGCCAGTGCTCAACGTAGAAGTTGTGATCCTCGATATAAGGGGCGACAAGTCGGGCCAGGTTGATGTTCTCATCGAACACCGCCCTGTCTTCGTCGGTGGACAGCAACTCACGGTATTCCGATGTCAGCCGTTCGCGCCTGTCGAGGATCTCCTGCTTCGGGCGCGCAAGATTCTCGCCCTTCTCGAGCCTGTCGATATACCCGGTGAGCGCGGCCCAGGGTACGGTAAGGTCGTCTATCCATGATCGGTGATGATGATAAAACCCCGCACCATTCGAGAAATAGAACCAGGGGTGCCAAATCTCATCCAGCGACTCGACCCACTTAACCGCGGCCGGATCCTGTCGGAGATTTTCAAGAATCTCTTCCGGCTTCCGTGCAACCCTCATCTTGTCTGCGATGCCAAGATCTATCGCCAGCTGTGCCAGCCGCTTCAACTCGTCGTCCGGCCGGAAGAACAACAGCTCCGACCCTGCAACCATCTGGGCAATCAGTTCGTCTTTGATTCCCGGGAAAGCTTGCTTGCAAAACATGAACAGGTTCAGGAATGCGGCATAGCCGATATTCAACATTTCAAAGTGGTACTGCCAAGCCACAAACATGTTCTCAATCGCGGCGTTGTAGGCCTCCACCAGTTGCCATCCCGCGCTGATTCCGCGCATCTCCGTGACGACTTCCTCTGCGTCCAAACGTGGCAGATGAGGAACCTCGAGTTTTTCGAGTTTCTCAATGAGATCGACCATTTTGATCTTCCATCGGTCAAAAATCTGATCCCAGTTGGCGTAGTAGTGGCCCGCGCGGCGCACGAATATCTCTACCCGCTCTTTCATCCGCTCTTCGGAAGAGACGGGTACCGCGGCAATGTAAAGGTAACCGTTGACGATCCGCTGCTCGATTCCATAAGCAGGCGGGATAGCAAAGATTCGCGAATTGTACTGCCCAAGCGCGGTACGCCAGCACTCGTGGGTTATTGTGTCAAATGGATAGAGCACCTCAGGATGGTGTACGCCATCCTGGTACCACAGCATCCCGTCTTCCCACTCCCGGTTCTCCTCGGAGAATAGGAAGTAGTACGGGTACATCTGCTCCCAGCCCTCAGCACCTTGTGCGGATTTTAGGTCAAACGGACTTTCGAACCGGTGTACGACCTTATCTTGCATGGTGGTCATATCCCACCCCCCCTTTTTATGATGCGCCCTGTCTGAGCACATCGTTTCACATCAGGTACAGGCACCCCGAAAGGCCCTTATCAACTCTCTATGTGACTGCATAAATACACATCTAACTGCACAAACGCCAGCCTGTAATCGGTTAGCGGCACCCCCGAAGGCCTATGACCGAGGCCACAAGACAGCTATGGTACTTCACGATCAAATTTCCCAAATTTGTATCGCTGATATTGGACAACGTGGTCAATTTCTGCTGATAACAACCGGCCACGGACTTCGACGGCCCCTTCCGAAACCCCACCACCTATTTCCGTCAAAAAGTGACAAGACTTACCTAACACATCTATTTACGGATCAAAATTCAACCAACCCCCAGTGGACTCATCCAAGCGAACGACATACAACTTGACAAACATAACTGACGTGATTACCCAGCTTGTACCAAAGCGCCGAATCCAAGTTGGATCTTGCTTCCGGCGCCTTCTGTTGGCCGCGACCAGATCGGCGTACGGTAACTTTTGACTCTGTCGGGAAGTGGAACGCTGGCGAAACATGGTGTGATTGTTTCACCATGCATGGAATTGCGACCGTCATCCTTATCTCCACCTTTCCCAGGCAGCTGCGGACATGACAGCTAGGCCCACAGTAGACCCGGGATGTCAGTAATGGAATTCATCACAAGATCTGGAGTCAATTGGGGCTTGAGCGTCTGCACGTCCTCGGCTGCAGTGGAACCTGTGAGAACCAGAATCGAGAAAGCTTGGACCCGCTTTGCAGTCGCTATGTCAAGCTCGGGGTCGTCACCCACGAAAGCAGTATGCTTGAGGTCGAAACCGGCGATCTGCAAGCATGTCCTTGCCGCTAGCGCACTCGGCTTTCCAGCGATAACGGCCCGCCTCCTTGAGGCAAAGGCTAACGCGTTGGTTGTTGCACCTGTCCCTGGGACCGGTCCATCATTGGATGGAATTGTCCTCGCCATACTGGCTGTTATGAATCCTGCTCCAGCCCGTAACGCGCGGAGCCCGGCGGTCATGTCGTCGTAATTGAACGAAGGGGTTCGGGCCACGAGGACGACGTCCGCCTCGTGGCCACGCTCTGTTGTTAGTAGCTTCAAACCGAGGTTCTCCGCCTCCCGACCGAGCGCATCTGACCCAAATAGCAGGACCTTTCCTCCTGGATACCGGTCTGCAGCAAGCTGGACGAGGATCTGCCCAGCCGTGATCACCGCCAGGTCCGGAAAGTCGAACCCCAAAGCGACCGCTTTCTTTTGCCACGCTGACGTGGAGAGATAGCTGTCGTTTGTGAGGAACACGAAACCATAACCACGGTCCCGAAGTTCTGCCAGCGTTTCGAATGCGCCAGCAATTGGCTCTCCATCGACGGCCAGACAGCCGTCGATATCAAAGACGAAGCTACGAATATGTGCAGGGATGTCTGCTCTGGTCACAGTGAGTCCTTTCCAGTAGTGCCAACTGGTCTCAGATATTTTTCTCAGACCTTGAGACCTTTTACAAAGGCAGCACGTTGGCAAGACCGAGCTCGGTCCAACGGCTCTTGACTTGTTCGACCATCTGGGGATCGAGTTCGATCAGCGCCGGCTTCTCTTTCCACTCCCATGGAATAGTCGCATTGAGGATCATTTTCGAGGTTATATCCCTTGCATTTATCGGCAGGGACGGATCCAGTGCAGTGGATCGGCCACGCTTGATTATCTCGCAGCGATCCGGCGCGGAACGCGTCGCGATTGCCCACCATACCCGGGGCAGATCGTCAGCCGGAATATCTCCATCGACCAGAATCACGTACTTGACACCGTAGTGGCCAGTACTCGATCCAAGAACTGCCATACCCACCTGTTCTGCGTGACCTGGGTACTTCTGATCCACTGAAACCACAACGACAAATCGTCCAGTAGCTTCAGGGAGAAAATAGACCGATTTGATTCCATCTATTCTCATATCCTCTAGCTCTCCCCACAGCGTTCCCGCTCGGTTCAGCGCTTGAATGTAGTGAATATCAGTGGTCGGCCGTCCAACAGTACTTATAGGAAAAACAGCGTTGTCCCGGTATGAAACTCTCTTGACATCCAGCCAAACCTTCGGACTTGGCGTGCCCGAGTAGTAGCCGGTGTACTCTCCGAATGGACCCTCCAGCTTCAGATCGTTGATCATGAGGTCGCCTTCTATGACAACTTCAGCGTTCGCTGGAATGGGTAGCCCGGAGTACTTACCGGTTGTGAGGACCATTGGCTCCTCCCGAAGCGCACCAACCATGTCGTATTCACATAGTCCTCGACCAAACAAAGTACTTGCCGTAAGGAAAAGCAACGGATCGGAACCGAAAACAAAAGCTGCAGGTATCCGATCCAGACCTTTCTTGCGGGCAGCCTGGATGTGAAGGTCGGAATCCTTTCCCTTGAGGGGCTGAAGACCAAGTGTCTTACCGTCAAACACCTGGCTCCTGTAGGTGCCAACGTTTATCCAGTCACTGTTGGGATCCTTGGTGACAACACTGATCGCTGTTCCGATAAAGCGTCCTCCGTCTTCCGGATAAAGCTGCGGCACGGGAATGTGCTTTAGAACATCCGCCTCTTTGCCTTCAAAAGTGTTCTCATATACTTGGGCCTCATCGCTTGAGATATAGGTCGGGGCAACTGGATGGTGGGTCCGGGTAGCCCAGAACCTGGCAAGCTCGCAAAGGGACGAGTTCTCGTCTGCCCCCAAAGCTATAGCTAACCTCCGCGCACTTGTGTACATGCTGCTTAGAACGGATATCTCGTAATCTCCGACGTTTTCAAAAACCAATGCCGGTCCATTACGTTCCTCGGCCAGTTTAGCAATATGTCCCAGTTCCAAGTTGTAGTCCACCTTGGCCTGAATTCGCGTTAACTCTCCTGCCTTCTCCAGAGATTCGATGTACCACCTAATATCCTTTGTTACCATTTCCCCTCCTAGTAATTTGCTCTGTTGAGCTTTGAAGTGAATAGCGCACTACCTCAGTGCACTGATTGTGTTTTTCGACCAAGCGACCGGCATTACCACTCTTAGAAATCCTGAGTGTTCTTTTGAAATCCAGCCGTGAATTTGATCGGTCGGTTTCAAGCAAAACGTCGCTCTAGGTTTTTGGTATAGAACTCCCCCTCGAACTAACTGAGTCGAAATCATCTGCAACTCTTCGTTATATCAATTCATAACACGTATGACATCATATGTCAATAAGATCAATTAATGTAAAGTCAATTACCAATAATTTCAAAAGGGGAGCTATAAAAGTCCTTCAGAGGCCAAATCGACCTAGCGTTCCAGGATCCACCGGCTAAAGGCCGACAACTTAGGTTGTCTAAACTCTCGGATAAATCGTTATCCATTTAGCAAATGGCATAGGATGTTGCAAGGAGCACCTTTGGGCGCGATCCTTAAGTGAATCGATAAACCAGAAACCTGCAGAAATAGTCCTCATATGTCGTATGATTGGAGAATTGTGATGACTGTGGTGAGCGATATTCTGGATATGGTGAGGAGCAAGGAGCTGCCGCTTGGCGCGGCCTTGCCCAATGAGGCAGATCTGTGTACGAGATTTCAGGCGTCCAGGACACGGATTCGTGAAGCCGTAAAATACCTCCAAGGTAAAGGTTTCCTGCGTGTCGAACATGGACGTGGGACTTGGATTGAACCGCTGGAGCATTGGGATCTGTTGGATGCTCAGTTGTGGATCACCGCACTAAAGATCGGTGACCGTGACGCGCTGATCTCGAACTTGGTGGAAATTCGGCAGATTTTGGAAATCCGAACAGTAGAACTTGCTTCTAAAAATCGGACTCCGGAGCAATTGCGGTCTATGGAAAAGGACTTAAATATAATGGAGGCTGCCCTGAGGGAACACAGCCCTGCCACTTATAACAGGACTTCGCGCCGATTCCATGACGATCTGGCAATCGCAACCGGCAACATGCTTCTATTGCGGTTGACTAGGGCACTAGCTCAAGCGCTGGATCTAACCAAACAATTCGGTAACGAATCAAGTGACATCCTGCACCACTCATTTAAAGAACACCAAGCTATCTTGGCTGCCGTGGCCTCCGGAAACTCACAAGAGGCCTCAGAGGCGATGGCAAGACACCTCCAAGATTTCGAGGAAAGTGTCCGCATCCAAAACGACGGAACCGGGATCGCGCTCTAGCCGCGATAATCCTCGAAAGTATGCCCATTGCCACCACTTCCAATAGAAATTGGGTAAGCAGACGTATCTGTGCTGAGATTCTGAAGAAAAGCTCCGGAATCTAATGGTTATCAAAGCGATTGGCGAGCCGGAAGATCACACTCCCAAAGGAACCTTGAGATCATAAGCCTTGCTGGCTTCAATTTGAAATAATATTTCTCACCGAATCAAGTAGATGGTGACAGCCCAATTGAAAACGAACAAGCATGCCGTACTGGTGGGGGTGGCAGCAGTCGGGAAAACCACTTTAGGCCAGGAGGCGGCAGCCAATCTCGGCATACCGTGTTTCGACGTAGAGCTCGTAGGAGAGCAAGAGTTGGGAATGACGATAGATGAATTGAGCGAATGCGGATGGAAAGATCTCCAAATCAACGAAGAATTCTGGCAGGTTTACCAGGAACTCCTCAGATCCTCAGAATCCTCCATAATCGTGGCCTCTCCTCGGCTAGTCGACCGTCCCGACTTCTGGAACCTGAGCTACCCGCGTGCGATTACCGTGCATTTGAGGTGGCTCCCATTAAGGATCCTGCGCAGAGAATTGGCAATCCTTGGGAGTATGGCAGAAGAGGACGTTGTGCTAACAGAGGGTGCCAAACGCGACTATTACGACTATTACTGGTGGCGTCTCGCTCATTGCCGCAAGGCTGACAATGAGCTCCGTTTGAGCGGCGACCTGGCTATAGACACCGATCGGCTGGTCCGGCTGCTTGAACCTGAAAACGGCTAAACTGCCGTGATTAACGGAAAGCTCATCTCTGATTGCCGACTACGTCATATCTCACCTCGAGACCTGCGAGTGCAGCGTTATGTTGTTGCAGTCAGGTAACATCACACTCTTGTTTTTTTAATGATCAGCTGACTACCGAGATACTCTGCTACGGCTGCACGATGGTGCCTGGGCATACCAATCAGTGCTTCACTCGATTTTGCCCGTTTGTAGTAAAGATGGCAATTTACTTCTCTAGTGTATCCAATTCCACCGTGAATTTGAATGTTATTGGCGGCCGCCATCGTATACGCCTCAGAGCAATATGCT
>JABEUP010000100.1 GCA_013044365.1 Acidimicrobiaceae bacterium | reverse complement strand
GTAAGTCGCTTGTATGTCAATGATCCAGTGATTCTGTCGCGGGGCGAGAATAACGAAATCAGCGCATTTTTGAATTCTTGTATGCACCGTGGAACAGTGCTCTGCAGTGGCGACTCCGGCAATAAGGCAAACTTTATCTGTCCCTACCATGGCTGGACGTACTCGTTAGAGGGCGAACTCACAGGAATTATCGCCGGAGACAGGATTTATGGAACAGAGATGGATCGCTCGGAATGGAGTCTTCGCAGGCTACCTCGACTCGAATCATTCCACGGATTAATATTTGCCAGCCTAAATGAGAACGTGGTATCTCTAGACGAATACCTCGGCAATCTGAAGTGGTACTTCGACATTTTAATCGGCAGAAGTGACAAGAAAATGCAGGTTAAAGGTGTGCCCTTTCGGTGGGTGGTGAACGCAAACTGGAAAATCGGATCTGACAACTTTGGCGGGGATGCTTATCATACGGCGATGACTCACAGGTCGACAGTAGAACTTGGCATAGCACCTAAAGACCCCATGTTTGCCAGCTATGGACATCAAGTGGTTCTCGATAATGGTCACGGACTCAACGTGATTACTCCATCACCGGTAGCCCCGAAGGTGCCTCCTTTCCAAGGTTTGCCAGAGGTAATGTGGCCCATGTTTGAGAGAAACCTCTCGGAGGCGCAACTGGAAGTATTCCGAAACACGGCGGTTATTGATGGAACATGTTTTCCAAACCTGTCATTTCTCAGCCCAATGCATGGCACTGGTGGACATGCACATCTGACGAATTTCTTGACGCTTCGACAGTGGCGACCCTTGAGTCCGGACAAAATGGAAATTTGGTCCTGGTTCCTGGCCGACGTTGAAGCCCCTGAAGAGTTTGTTGAAGAATCGTACAAGCGCTATGTCAACACCTTTGGCCCGTCCGGCGTGCTTGAACAAGATGATGCGGAAATTTGGTCTCGCATAACTAGCGCCAGCAAAGGACTGATGGCTCGCGACAAAACAATGAGCTATAACAACGTCATGAACTATGTCATGGGCTTAGATTCGGTCAAATCCGATCCGACTTGGCCAGGCCCAGGCATAGCCTACCCCACCTGCTATTTGGAAGCAGTGCAACGAGGTTTCTATGAGAAGTGGTATGAGTACCTCACCAAAGAGTAGCTGACAAAACAACAGGATCTGGACAGTTGTTGGAGATGGCAGTCATAACGAGGGGACTATTTTGACTCTTACAGCCAATAGCAAGATTGAAATTGCAACATATTTAGAGGTATGCCAATTCCTCTATTACGAGGCGGAACTATTAGATGATCGACGTTTTGAGGAATGGCTGAAACTTCTAACCGAAGATATCCAGTATCGAATGCCATTAAGGGTCACAAGAGAGAAGAAGGATGGCCCAGATATCGATGAGTCATCATCCTACTTTGAAGACAATTTTGTGACTTTGACCTCGAGAATCGCCAGATTAGGAACTAAGTCCGCCTGGGCTGATGATCCACCCTCGCGCACGAGGCACTTCATCTCAAATGTACTGGTGAATCCAGGAGCTAGTAACACTGAATATTTGGTAACTAGTGCTCTCCATTTTGTTCGTAGTCGCGGTAGCGAGAGTGCCAACGATCAACTTACAGGAAAACGAAAAGATTTAATTCGCAGAGTAGGAAGTGAACTGAAAATTGCGTCCCGGAGTGTTTACCTGGATCAGGCAGTCATAGGTACTCCTAATTTAATAACATTGTTCTAGCTTTGAGATGGATCTCGAAGAGAGATTCAGACAACCTGCCACTTGGAATGCTGAAGACGCGGCTTTTCCGCTTTGGGGCAGGGAATCAACAAACAAATCTGACCACTTCGACGACACATATGAGACGAATGTGGCCCTAAAACGATTACGAGGCAACTGAATTGCGAATCACGGTTGATGATATAAATGGCGTCTTTGCTATCATGCCGACACCGGCCGTGGTTGACGCGGAAAATCCTTCATTGGCTGACACTATCGACCACCTCGAGACACGCCGTGCTGTGGAAGCGCTAGTTCAAGATGGAGTCAACGCTATTTTGACCAACGGGACATTCGGAGAAGGTGCTTCGCTCTTGTTCGAAGAAGTCAGAACCTTCGCCGAGACAGTTGTCGCAGCCTCTGATGACAGGGTGCCTATCTTTGTGGGTGCCACATCTCTAAATACTCGGGAAAGCATCGCGCGAGCAAGAGTCTTGAGCGATGTGGGTGTAGCTGGAATATTGCTGGGTCGGCCAATGTGGAGCCCGTGCGACGATGACGACCTAGTCCGTTATTACAACGCAGTAGCTGACGCCGTCCCCGATCTGTCGATTATAGCTTACGACAATCCTGAAGCTTTCAAGGGAAAGATTAGCCCAATTGCATATTCAAGGCTCGCCGAGATCCCGCAGGTGGTAGCGGCAAAATATACAGGTTTATCAGGGGGATTCCTCGCTGACCTGGAGGCAGTCAATGGCAAAATGCGTCTTCTACCCGTCGAGAGGGACTGGTACTATGCCTGGAAGTGGGCCCCTGAAGATGTCGTGGCATGCTGGAGTGGGAGCGCTTCATGTGGGCCCAATGCCATTATTCAACTTTCCAGAAAAATAAAGGACGGAGACGATTTAGGAGCGAAGACAATTAGCCGCGAATTGGCATCAGCGTCAAGAACCTTCTTTCCAAAAGGCAGTTTTGCCTTATTTTCACAGTACAACATACAATTGGAGAAGATTCGAATCAACGAGGCGGGCTACATGAAAGCGGGTCCATGTCGGCCTCCATATATAAGCTGTCCTAACGACTATGCCGAAGGTGCTAGACAATCCGGGCGCCTACTTGCCGATTTGCATAGGCGGTACGCCTCACAATTGCCGAACGACTAAGCGATTGGCTAACAGGAAATAAGGTCGAGGGAGGCGAAATTGAGCCCTATGAAAGACAAACATCCAAGGGCGTTTGTATGCGTTTCTCACAGTCCGCTCATGACCATTCCCGCGCTCGCCGACTTTGGATCGGAATTTAGGAAAAATCTAACAGAAACCAAGTCCTTTATTGAAGAGTTCTCACCGGACCTAGTAGTAATGTTCGCTCCCGATCATTTAAATCTATTTGAACACATTAGGCCACCATTCACTACTGTAATCTCCGCTACGAGTCTTCCTGAATTCTCTGTCCCTGAATTCAGGTTTAATATTGATGTGGATTT
>JABEUP010000099.1 GCA_013044365.1 Acidimicrobiaceae bacterium | reverse complement strand
TCACCCAGGTACTCCTGTATGGGCAGAGGTTTGATGGCGATGACCATGGCCGGCTCCTCGGAAAGGACATGATGCTGGTGCCATGAACCGGCGGGAATATACATGGAGTCTCCCGGCTCCCATTCGATCTTCTCGTCGTCTATCAAGCTGTAGCCCTTGCCGCGCAATACGATGATGATCGCCTCGTTGTGCTTGTGGGTAACAGAGTGGGTCTTGGGAGGATAGATGTGGCAGTCGACCTCTATGATTCGGTTGTCAAATCCAAGGTCCTGGGAGACAAGACCTCCTTGCCAGAGTCCGTTCTGGTCCTCGTAGTCCAAAGTGACCTCCGAACCCTTTATTGCCCGCCGTCCCAGCTTTCTGCGAAGCTGGTCAGCCTCACGCCGTTCCAAACGCTTGCGGAACAGCTGTGATTTGCCTTCCATCCAATTCTCTTTGCCACCGCCAGCCACCATGTTCTGGCTCCTTTCTTAATGCCTATTTTCTGCCAATAGGACTAGTTGATACGTCTGTAACTCCATGTTTGCGGCTTTTTGGTCCCATTTACAGACCTTGAGCCATAATCTTGCATTTGTGATTTGAAGCAAAGCCACCGGGTATGCAAATATCGAACTTTCCTTCTACTTGCATTTGGAGCAGCAAATTGACAATCGCCAGCTTCGAATGCGGCCGGCGGACACTAAACAGGTGACTTCATCCAAACTGTGGTGCCGCTGACAGTTTTCGTAGCATCGCTTAACAGGTAAAGCACCGGTCCTACAACGTTGTCCGGGGTGGCGATCGGTCGACCTAGGCGCGCCATTGACTGTTTGATTTCCTCCTCCGTATTTGCATTGCGCATTAGCGGACTGTCTGTGATTCCTGGGCCAATGCAATTTATAGTGATGTTGGTGGAACTGAGTTCCTGGGCAATTGATTTTGCAAATGCGACCATGGCTGCCTTTGACGACGCGTACGCTGAACTCCGCTCTTTTCCGGCTACTCCCATTCCAGAGGTAATGCCGATAATACGTCCCTCTCCATGGGGCATCATCTCCCTTACCGCTGATTTGGCGCATAGGAAAAAGCTGCGAATGTTTACATCCTGGGTTTGGTCCCATTCTTCTGGGGTCATTTCAAGCAGACCTTTGCGCAAATAGATTCCTGCAGCGTGAATCAGGATGTCCAGGCGGCCGAATTCGTCGTGGATTGTTGCAAATGCGGACTCAATCTCTTCGGCATTCCTCAGGTTCACCCGAAGGGCGCGTCCGTTTCCGCCGGTTTCATTATGTATTTGGGACCATACATCGTGTACCTTGCTGGATGCGTCCGCAATTACTACGGTTGCCTCCTCCCTTGAGAGAGCAGCTGCTATTGCCGATCCGATTGCTCCTGCCCCGCCCGCCACCATTGCTATTTTTCCTTGAAGGCGATTCTCAAGCACCTTGTCCCCCGATGGGTCCGATTTGTTATTTTGGCTCTTAACCATGCGGCGCCACCAGGACTTCGTCTCGTGGCCAGCGGTCTATCAGTTCAGCCCCGTTTTCGGTGATTACTACTGCATCCTCTAACCGCACACCGCCTTCGCCCGGGATCCCCTCCCGGCCCTCGATGGCAAGCGTCATTCCCACCTCGAACTCCTGTGGGTGGTCTAATGACCATAACCTATTTATGATCGGGTAGCCATAGTTGTAAAGGCCGATGCCGTGGCCGATTTCGAGTGTCAGAAGTTCCGCCTCTTCCTTATAGCCCCACTTTGAGGCAGGGGGAAAGTGTTTTGCCGCATCGGCGGTCGTATTCCCTGGTTTGATTGCCTCGATGACGTTATTGAGCCGCTCAACCAGTTCGCTATACCAGGACTTTGCCTGGGCGTCGGGTTCTTTGCCTACTGAGAAGGTCCGGTAGTAGCAGGTGTTGTATCCCATGTACTTGACCGAACAGAATGATCCGTAGACAAGGTCCCCGTAATTGATAATCCGGCCAGTTCCGGCAAAGGCCCGGTCGAAGGCCAGGATTCCGCTGCGCAGGTGACCAGCTGGCACCTCGTCCGCGCCGGCCTTTTGGGCAGCCAGCATTGCTTGGGCGGAAACCTCCACGTCTAGTGCCCCCGGTCGCAGCAACTCCCAGGTCCGGTACCAACCAGCGTCCGTGGCTGCGAATGCCGTTTTTAGGCAGGCAATTTCGTCTACGGTCTTGGTCTTGGTTACATCCAGCATGATTGGCCAGCCGTCTACTACCGTAACCCCTGCGTCTCTGAGGGCTTGTTGTGCCAGTCCGTCAAAACCAACTACAGCAAGTTTCTCATTCTGAAGCCCTTTTGCCACCAGCTCCTGCTTTACCTCCTTGGCGAAGCGCTCTGCTTCAAGCCTTGACGCTTCTTCTCCAGGTCCACGGCTGAGCCAGTTGCGTGCCAGGCGCCACTCCTTGATCCAGGGGGCCTCACCGGGGTAGACCGGCAGCCATCCGGCATGGTGGAACACAACAGGGTCGCCTTCAGCGGGAAACAATACATACCAGAGCTGTGGCTGGAATTCCGGACCGCGCAGACCGGTGAGATAGCGCGTGTTATCGGGTCTTGCAGCCAGGAAAGCTGCTACACCGTGGCCACGCAGGCCCTTCCGGGCCTTCTCCTGTCTCTCTGTTCTCAAGCGTTCTACGTCAATTCCCTGCCGCCAGTCGCCGATGTTAATTCCATGGCGCAACTGTTCAGCGTATTTCATGGTTACCTCCTCAAATTTGCCACAAAGATAATTAGCCAGGACTTCGACTGGATATCTTTTGTACCCCTGCCATCCAAATGTCTAAGTTCTAGGCTGGCGCCCTGTATCCCGGCAGTAGATCCGGGATACAGGGCAGTTCCATTGGTTGAATGGCGGGGCCTTTTTTAGCTGATGCCCAACTGTTGGGCCGCCTTGGTTATGTAGCTTGTGTCCAAAAACTTGCTCGTCGGAGGAGCTTGTTTGAAGGCACCAAGACCGACCATCGCTTGAGCGACCTTAGCCATTTCCGTATCTGACAACGATCCGTTAGTTGGGAATGTCTTCAGCTGGTTTACGAAGAAGTCGTAAGACTGTGTCGCTGCTGACTGAGTCGTCTTGGTCACGCTTACGAGCAGGCTGATTGCAGCCGCTTGATTTGCCGGATCGTAGAGCCACTTGACGCCAAGAAGATAGCCCTTGAGAAATGCGAGAAGCTTGGCGCTATTCGCACTGGCCCAAGTTGGGTTAACTGCCAAAGCAGTAAATGGGTAAGGCAAGTATTTTGCCGCCGAAGCGATTGCCGGGTAACCCTGTGCCGCGGCTTCGAAGCTGAATGGCGGAAGCAAGATTGCCGCCTGGACAACTCCTCCCTTGAGGGCAGCAAATCTATCCCCGGTAGTGGGTGAGTATAGGTAGGTCACGTCGGCAGGATTCAGTCCGTTGGCGGTAGCAATCGCGTTCCAATATAATTTGGTTATATTCGTGGGTGCTGCTACCGATACTTTCTTTCCTTTCAATTGAGCGATGGAAGTTATACTCTTGGGAACGTTTATCACATATGGCGGAGCGTTCTCCTCTCCGGCAACCAGGACGACAGAACCGCCGGCAGCCGCACCAGAGATGGCGTCAGTGTCACCCACTTCGGCTATGTTAACGGAATTTGCAAGCACTTCCTGAACCCCGCTTGGACTGCTACCGCTGACGGAAACAGAAACCGAGATCCCTTCCTGTTTGAAGAATCCCTGGGAAATCGCGGCGTAGATTGGCCACTTACCTGCGTCCGGCCCTACCTGGGAGAATGTCACCGTTCCCAGGTTGGGAACCGCAGTCGTAGTTGATCCCGCTGCAGTCGTGTTCGGACTCGAAGTAGTCGCGGTCGAACTGCTCCCACTGCTTCCGCAGGCGGCGAGCAAGAGTCCCAGCGCCATGAAGCCCGCGATAGGCAACGAAACTGCTCTGCGCCGTTTTCGTACAACCAAGTTGACTATCACAATTTTCTCCTCTCCCGAATCAGGCCACAAGGACCTGACTTTGCGCCCCTGAATGTTTTTCAGGGTCCTGAGAAGCCCACCGATCAGCTAAATTCCCCCAGTTTCTCGAATCACTCCCTCAATGGTTCCCCAGATCCTTTCCACCAGTTGTCCGAATTCCCCGGTTCGCTTAAGCGACAACTCTCTCGGGCGGGAAAACGGTACCGTAATGTCGTCGGCAATGACTCCTGGCTTTCTGCCCATTACGAGCACGCGGTCTGCCAGGTATACAGCCTCGTCCAACTGGTGGGTAATAAATACGACCGTCTTGCGCTGGTCAGACCAGATCCGCAGCAGCTCGGTCTGCATGATCTCACGGGTCTGGGCGTCCAAGGCAGCAAAGGGCTCGTCCATCAGCAAGACGTCAGGGTCGACTGCTAAGGCCCGGGCCAGATTTACGCGTTGTCTCATCCCTCCCGAAAGCTGTCTTGGATAGTACTTTTCGAATCCGCCAAGCCCGACTAATTGCAGCAACTCTTTAAGCCGGTCTTTGTGGGTTTGTATATCCATTTTCCTCAGCTCCATACCGAGCTTTGCGTTATCAAAGACTGTGCGCCATGGCATCAGGGAGTCGGCCTGGAAGACGAATGCGCACTCCCGCGCTGGTCCGGATACAAGCCGGTCTCCAATTCGTACTTCACCTGAGTCACCCTCTTCCAGGCCGTCGATTATCCGGAGAAGCGTGGTTTTACCACATCCGCTGGGCCCGACAATGGTGACGAATTCTCCCGCGCCTGCTGTGAAACTGATGTCGCGAAGCACCAAGCCGTCACCGAACGACTTAGTTATACTCTGGACAGAGACGCCCCTCACAACCATCAACCCCCTATGTAAATTACGGACGATTTGCTGCCCATGGAGCCAGAACCCTCTCTAGCACGGTCAAAAGATAGGTGAAAACAATACCCGAGACGGCAAAGATGGCAACGCCGGCGAACAGCTCGGGCATATTGAATTCGGACTGAGCATTGTTAATGGCAAACCCCAGTCCGGCTCTTGCTCCGAATAACTCTCCGACGACCACGCCAATAAGAGCCCGGCCGACACCGAGGCGCAGACCGGCGAGAATGTAAGGAAGACTCCACCAGAGCTCCACCTTGCGGAATACTTCGATAGTTGAGCCCCCGTATGATCGTGCTACATCTCGGAGCGTCTCCTCGGTGGTGCGGATACCAGCCTCAGTATTGATTATTTGCGGAAAGATGACAAGGCTGATAACGACGACCACCTTTGACCAGATTCCGAGTCCAAACCAGAGGATGAGGATTGGCGCGAGGGCAATAATTGGGGTTGCATAGAATCCCGAGATATAAGGGGTCAGGATTCGCTTGGATACCCTGTTTTTTGCGATAACCGCACCTACTGCTATTCCAGCAGCAGAACCGATCAAAAAGCCGAATATAAACTCCTCGCCGCTCACCAACAGGTCCTCGCGGAGACCTCCAGATGTCCACATGTCCCTGATTCCGGAAAGAGTCTGCCATGGTGTTGCCAGGAATAGTGAATTTCCGACCAGAAATTGGCCAATTATTTGCCAGAGGGCGATACCGACCACGATGGAAAGGGTCGAAATAGTGATCGATGATTTTCTATGCATGCCTCTGCCGTTAGAGGGCTTGCGTGCAGGCAGCTTTCCAATTACCACCCCGGGAGCTGGCTCGACGTGAGATGAGCTTTGTGAAGGTACTGTCATTTTCACATCGTCCAAGGCGCGACTCCCCTCTAAGCCACGAATCTGGTCCGCTCAGTGCAGATGTTTGAAGAGACCAGATGGAACGCCATTCCACTTTTGAGAGTTGAGCATAGATCTCGGCAGGTAGAATGTCAACCCATCTGGAGTAAATCTCCCCATTACTTTGCAGATATTTAGCGCGTCTGTCCCTTGCTTTAATGAACTATTTTGGGGTTAGGGAGTCGATCTAACGTTTATTGATGTAGATAACTTGGACCATCGGCGGTTAAGCGCATTGAAGCGAACCCGAATTTCCCCGCAGCTGTTAGTTGAGCTGACGATCTGTCTTGGGCAGATTTAGATTATGTCGAGCAGTTGGTTCTGAATAGTAGCTCGATAATTCTCCGGAAAAATCGTAGAGGCCTATTGCGTTAAAGGAAAGTCCAGAGTTCAATGAGTATGTCAATTACGTTTTGGGGGCAAAAGCGATGTATTTAATTTGCGGCATCATAGTTTTTTGGCGCTCCTATCAGAAGGTGGCGAGCTGAAATGGATTTGTCTTTGGTAAAGTCTTTCGAAGATCATTGCTGGCGTGATGTCATAAGTGAGGAAACTCTTGAAGTCTACCGTCCTTACATTAGGGAAGTTGGCATAAAAGGCAGGGCCGCCCTTTTGGCCATTGACTTATATGAAAGTGTCTTCCCCTCTGGACCGATGTCTTTGCTCGAAGCCATAAAAGAGAACCCCAAATCGTGCGGCCCATACGCATGGGAGGCGAGGCCCAAGATAAAGAGGCTGTTGGACTTGGCCAGGAAATCTGGCTGGCCGATCATCCAGACCACCTCTGACAGACTTTTGGCCCCTGAAGATGAAAGCCGCAGGGCCACCAACCGCGACGAGAGCGATCTTTCAATCGACCAGCTGAGAAACGACTTTACCATAGATGAGTATTTCGGGGTTCAGCCGGAGGACCGCATCATATACAAGGGCCGTGCCAGCGCCTTTTTTGATACCGGTTTGGCAGACTATCTTCAGACCTGCTCGATTGACACCGTCGTCGTCTGCGGTGAAAGCACGAGCGGATGCGTGAGATCCTCAGCCGTTGACGGCTTCGCCTACGGCTTTCATGTGGTTGTGGTTGAGGACTGCGTTTTCGACCGCCATCTTCTAAGCCACAAGATCAGCCTGTTCGACCTGCATCACAAGTACGCTGACGTCATAGCTTTGGAGGATTTGGATGTCTGATCTGAAACCGCGGTTGTCACTGCATCCTGAAACCTCAGAGGCGCTCAAAAGCTCCAGGGGCCAAGTCAACACCAACTGGACCCTTCCCAATTCCGCCAGGGTAGCTGTGTGGGTTGTGGTCAACATCGAGGATTTTGATCTGCATTACCCCATCGATGGCGGCGAGTCAGTCCCCGACTACAGAGAATACGCCGTCCGTGAATACGGCAACCGCGCTGGCATGCCGCGCATCTTTGCCGAGCTTGACCACTTTGGGATAAGAGGTACAGGAGCGGTGAACGCCGCTTTTGCCCGCAACTTTCCCCACTGGATGAAAGAGTGTGCCGACCGGGGCTGGGACATGATGGGACACGGGGACTACAACAACAGGAAAATGCACACTTACACCCCCGAAGAAGAAAGAGAGATTATCAAAGCCGTCATTTCTGATGTGGAACAAACTTGGGGACAGAAGCCGGTTGGCTGGCTCAGCCCCGGGCTGCAGCAGAGCGAGTACACACTCGGCGAACTCTCCAGAGCCGGGATTGGCTATCTGGCCGATTTTGTCGCGGACGACCGTCCATTTGAGATACCGGTGGCCGGATCTCAAATTATATCGGTACCCTACTCTATGGAGATAAATGACAAAGGGGCGTACGGCCGGGCCGCTCTCAGCCCGGAAGGATTCAGAGACCTGATCATATCCAACTTTGATGAACTCTACAGAGACAGCGCATTATCTCCTACCGCAATGGTGATCGCGGTGCACCCTTATATGACCGGGCTTCCATACCGGGTCAAGGCGCTACGGGGAGCTCTTGAGTATCTGTGGGACCATGAAGGCATCTGGTGGGCCACTGGTGCTGAGATCGCGGAACGGTTCCGTCAGTCTCGCCTTTAGGTCTGCTTAACCCGGGCCGGATAGAAACCCCGCAACAAATAATTATCTTCTGCTAAGTTAACTGTGACCTGCGGTATCTTTCAATGTTGCAAATGAGTTCGAAAACAAATAACTTCGGATTCCAATGATAAGTTTTCCAATCGGATTCGGGTGTCCATGGGACTCCGAAGCTAATCGTGGATCTTCGGCATTCTGACGTAGAGGATTTCATTTGTTCCAATCAATACCGCATTTCAATATTGGGACCTGCGGGTTAGCAGTGTTGAATTGCTAAAGCCAAAGATGACCCCAAGATTTTTGCCGGAGAAGTAATTAAGTACAATTGTTGGTTGCTAAGCGTTAAAGGTGCAGTTAGTAAGGTGATCTGTGGCTGGGAAATGTTGGCGAGGCCCCGGCGAACCGAAATGAGACAGAATTTACAGCAATTTGAACAGCAGATCTCGTTGCCCGAAGTTTGTAAAGAGGAGGTGTGGTGAGCATCGCAATTGAAGCAGACGAATTAGTGAAAGTCTTTAAAGGTGGAATTCGGGCCGTTGACGGTTTGAGTCTGGAAGTGGAGGCCGGAACCGTTTTTGGGTTGTTGGGTCCGAACGGTGCCGGTAAAACGACTGTCGTGCGAATTTTGACAACAGTTTTTCTTCCCGATAGCGGCAAGGCGTCAGTGCTGGGTCATGATGTGGTGACTGATGCAGAAGCTGTGCGCGCGAACATCGGATTGGCAGGTCAGTTCGCTGCGGTTGACGAAAACCTGACAGGTCTTGAGAATCTGAGAATGATCGGTCAGCTGACCCGGCTTGGTCGAAAAAGCGCAATTGAACGGGCCGCTGAGCTTCTGGAGCTTTTCGAACTCGCGGATGCTGCAAAGAGAATAGCAAAAACTTATTCTGGAGGCATGCGTCGCCGGCTCGATCTTGCTGCAGCCCTACTCCACAAACCGGCCGTTCTGTTTTTAGACGAGCCGACTTCGGGACTTGATCCCTACTCCAGGCAAGCTCTTTGGGGTGTTATTGAAGAGCTTGTAAACGAAGGTACCACGGTACTGTTGACCACTCAATACTTAGAGGAAGCAGATAGATTGGCGAAAGTGCTGGCCGTAGTCGACCATGGCAAGGTTATCGCGCATGGAACACCAGGTGAACTTAAGGCAACACTGGGGTCTACTGTAATCGATCTTGAAATGGCCAATAATGACGCAGCCAGTCGAGTTAGCCAGCTGTTGGTCGAAAAGACAGGTAAACAGGCAAGACTCGTCGGAGCCAGCGTGGAACTCCCATTGGAGCATGGTCCGTCGCAGGTTCGGGAATTGCTGGAGATGATGGAGGCGGCGGATCTTATGCCGCATCGTCTTAATTTACGTGAACCCAGTTTGGATGATGTGTTTCTGACACTTACAGGTCATATGGCCGAAGAACCTCAAGAAGGGGTCAGCAAATGACGACTACCGTGATTACCCACTCTGAAATGGCAGTGCAACGAGGCCTTTCGAGGTTCATTTCCGATATGTTGGTTGTGACCGAGCGTAACATTATCGCATTGGTCCGCATACCCCAATCACTATTTTTCTCCAGCGTGCAGCCAATAATGTTCGTTCTATTATTCCGGTATGTTTTTGGTGGAGCGATTAAAGTTCCGGGACATTCGTATGTGGATTTCCTGATGCCGGGGATTTTTCTTCAAACAGTAGCTTTTGGCTCGATCGGAACTGCGATTGGCTTGGCGGAGGATCTGCAAAAGGGATTTATCGAGAGATTTCGCTCACTGCCGATGGCCAGGTCGGCTGTACTGGCTGGCCGGACAACAGCGGATTTGATTAGGAATGTGGGGGTACTGATTCTTATTACGGTAGTTGGGGTATTGGTAGGATTTCGAATTCATGCCGGAATTCCCGCGTTCATCTGCGGGCTGCTCCTTATCTTGTTGTTTGCGTACGCGCTGTCTTGGGGGTTTTCGATTATTGGACTTCTCGCACCAAATACCGAGACCGCGCAGGTGATGTCTTTCCCCTTGCTGTTCCCGTTGACCTTTGCCTCTTCAGCGTTTGTACCAGTTCAATCAATGCCAGGGTGGCTACAAGCTTTTGCGAACAATCAACCATTTTCTATTCTTGTGGATGCAATGAGAGCGCTATCAAACGGCGGACCAACTTCTGGTTACGTTATAAAGTCTCTCATTTGGTCCATTGGTCTCCTGATCGTTCTGGCTCCCGTAGCAGCCAGAAAATTTCGCAAGAGTCTCTAACGCATTTCTCCAGAGTCTTCGGCTGAGCTGCCGGATTTCACAAAGAGTCGATACGACTCATTCGCCGCCGTATTGTGGAGGAACTGGGCCAAAGATACTGGACAACGTTGCTTGTTTCGTGCTTCAAGTTTGCCAAATTCGCGCCATCGCGTAAAACCCCGGTGATAGACATTATTCGAATTGCAAATGTCCATAGGCCTCGGGCTTATCCTCTAAGAATACAGACCTTAACCAGTCACACTCTGTTTGTGGAGAATTTAACCCCGCGCCTGTAACACAGGAGTACTTAGTAAGCGTCAAGATCCAGTTGGGATGCGCCGAACATTTCGTAAGCTGTCGCAGTGCCTGCTCATGGGACTGTTTTGGTGGAAACGTGAGAAATTTGTAACGCATTCGTCGGAATTGGCGATTTCTAACCTAGTAACACTTCGGCCATCAGCTAGTGAGACGGTTCCGAGCACTCAGTGGTTATTTTCAGTAGCCAGATTTATGCGGGTATCAAATTGACCGCGGATAAGCCGTGAGTTCACTCGGAATCAAGTCTGCTGGAAGCTTCTCGCAGAGAATGCTGTGGTTCTTAGTCCTTTATTAAAGGAGACAATATGCGAAACAAACTTATTAGTCGGAAGGTAGTTGGCGTGGTATTGTCGACAACGGTTCTTACCGGGACCGCGTTAGCTGCAGCGAGCGGCTCATTGCCGATGCAGCTTCAGGATTCAATCCACGGCCTGGGGACATTTGGAATTTCGAATTCCTCAAACGGTAGCGTTACACTTCCCAATCCTACCGTCGAAAATGGAATGGACATGGGCGCAGTTTTTGGCCTCTGCACAGCTTTTTTGAATCACGAGTCTGACGCCACCACGACCACAACTGCACCAACCACGACCACAACGGCAGCAACCACGACCACAACTGCAGCAACCACGACCACAACTGCAGTTACGGTTTCGCCAACAGATACTGACAACAGTAACCCGAATATTCCAGCGGCGATTCTAGTGGCTCTAGCGGCAAGTCACAATGATTCCGTAGCACAGTACTGTGCAACTGTAAACCCGAAGCATGCTGCATTAAAGCTTGATCAGTCAGGAAATGTTAAGGTCGAAGCTAAAAACCTAAAGGTTGATAACGATGACACAACTACTACGTCGTCTACTACTACTACGGTTCCTCCGACTACAACTACCGGTGCGAGCACTGCAATCAGAGTCGGCATCGCTGACGGATTGAGCGGTTCGTCGAACTCGACTAGTTCCGGATCGAACAAGCAACGATACTCAGGCGTTAGAAGTTTCGTTAAGAGTGGCTCGTCCTCGGGAGTCGATTTCGGTTCGAGAACCAGTAGGTCATCAAGTAACTAAAGAGGCTTGCCTCCAACAATTAAAAATGTAGGGCTGAACGCTTTATTCGCCGTAAAGTGTTCAGCCCTCAACAATTTGTAAAACTAGTAGTGTTACAACTGTATATTGAGGTCAGCCTTTTCGCGAAATAGATAGCAGCTTTAAGTATGAAAGCCCGAATTTTCCAAAATTACGACTTGAACTCCAATAGCTTTTGAGCAGCTTTTGGAAGAGGTCTTCTTTACCTAAGTACGGGAACCAGTTGACTTCTCTAACTTTTCTGCCGTGGTCCACCATCACGGCAGTCTGAACGGCAAAGTTTTGTATGCCTGAATCAGCGTGGTAAGATCCAACACCTGACTCTTTGGCCCCTCCGTAAGGAAGATATGGATTCCCAATGGTCAGAATTACGTCGTTCAGCAGTGCCCCGCCGGTTCTCAGTCGAGAGATAATCCGTCTGCCCTTGGCAAGATCGTGAGTCCAAACACTGGAATTCAGTCCGAAGCGGGAGTCATTTGCCAGTGCCAGCGCTTGCTCGGTCGAGTCGAATGGCACTACCGGCAGTACGGGTCCGAACGTCTCTTCCTGCATGACGGCCATGTCCTGTTTGACGTCGGTGAGAATCATGGGACGAATTTTCAGGGAGTTCGGTTCCCAGGTATCCGGATGATCGCCAGTGAGAAGTTTCGCGCCTTTATCCAAGGCCTCTTTAACGTGTCTCTTGACCACTTCAACTTGGCGGTGAGTTGTCATTAAGCCTATGTCGTCGCTGTTTTGAGTGCCAACCTTCAACTTGTTTGTTTCATTTACCAAACGGTCCAAAAACGCATCGAAAATCGAATTTTGCACGTAAAGGCGTTCTACTGACATGCAGACCTGGCCGGAATTGGCGAATGCCCCCCAAATCGCACCGTTGACAGCACGTTCTATGTGGGCGTCTTCAAGTACGATCATTGGGTCCTTGCCGCCAAGCTCCAGGATAGTTGGGATCAGTTGCGGTCCGGTTATACCAGCTATAGTGCGTCCGGTGTTTACTGATCCGGTGAAGTGGACAAAATCGGGATTGGATTTCACCAATGCCTCGCCAAGTTCCCGGCCTCCATGGATCACCTGAGCAACGCCACTGGGAAAGTCCGCATCTTTGAACAAGGACTCGATTAGCGAACCTACTGCGGGGGTCTCCTCGGAGGGTTTCATAACCACACTGTTCCCGGCCACTAGGGCTTCCACTGCGGGAACCATCGCCAGCATAAAGGGGAAATTCCATGGGGAAATTATGGCTACGACGCCCCTGGGCTTGTATTCCAGATATGACTTTTTCCCGATAAATGTGATTGGCGTCCTGATTCTCTTGTTGGCTAGTGCTTTAGGGGCTCTCTTTTCCGCATGTAATATTGCGTCCACAACAACCATAACCTCGGTGGTGAGAGCTTCGAGTTTTATTTTGCCGGTTGCCGAGGCGACTACTTTTGAAATCTCATCCTGTCTTTCTACGATCACGTGACGGAGTTTCTTTATTAATTCCAGACGGCTATCCATCGGCATCCGCGAGTACTCGCTGAACCCGGTTCTGGCCGATGCCATGATCGAAGGTAATTGCGAGACTTCAGTTACCGATGAACCTCCGGAAACATCGGATGGAGCTTTGTTTTGGGTGTCCGTCATTTGTTCCTCCTATGTCACCTTTATCAGCTTGTCCGCATCTGATTTATGCTCGCTAAAGTACTCGACTGCTTTCTGGATGTAACTGGAGAAGTCAGGACAGGTGACCCCAAGAGCGGCTAGATCCTTCTGCGCCTGGTAGCTGTCGTATACCGGACCGATTTCGAAATATTCCAAAGTTTGTTTTTCAACGCCTACCCACCGTCTGAAAGCTGGAAGCGACAGAGACAGCTCGACTAGTGAGAGAGGAATTGTGTAACGGGGTGTGAAGCCCAGTTGTGCCTGGCAAATTAAGGAGAAGGCGTCTCTTGCAGTGTGAGGTGATGGATCAACCAGGTGGTATACCTTGTGTTCCGCCCCTTTAAAATGTGCCAGATGGCAGGTGGCCTCAACTACATAGTTGACGGGTACAACATTGAACAGCGCCTCACCTTTGCCCAGGTTGGGAATTGGAATCTTGGAGAACTTGTCCAGGAATCTCATAACAAAATATGGTCCATCAAACTTGTCTGTCATCCCAGTGTGCGAATCGCCCATGACTACGCCCGGCCTGATAATTGTTGTTGGGATATCGTCCCAGGCTCTCTGAACAATTACTTCAGCCTTGAATTTGGTCGATTCGTAGAAGTTCTTGAATCCGTTTATATCGATTAGCTCGGTCTCCAGGATCGTCCCTTTTCTGTTTCCAGAGACGTATGCCGTACTGAAATATAAGTACCGCTCAAGTCTCGGAAGTCTCTTGACCCAGTTGGTCATGTTATCGGTTCCGGTAACATTAATTAGTTCCGCCACATCCTGGCTAACGGCGAGATCATAAAGTGCAGCCAAGTGGAAGACATGCGTTACTTCGTCGGACATCTCCGCTTGTTCGCTCTTGGTAAGGCCAAGTCCGGACTTGGTGATATCTCCTTCAATTGTGCGGAATCGATCCCCAGCAGAGCATGTTTGCTTGGCAATTTCAGCGAGACTGTTTTGGGCCTTTTGTCGCTGGCTCGGATGTACTAAAAGAGTGAATTTCTGGGTTGGGAAGTCGGCCGCCAGCTTCTTGACCAAGCGGGTGGCAATGAACCCCGGGAACCCTGTCAGAAAATAAGACACTTTACGCCCACTTTCGATATGACTCGATAACTTCACAACCTAGCAGTATCCGAATTTAGGTTCATGTATTTGCGCGTTATGGCGGGATAACTTTTGGTGGGTTGACGTCCTCCCCACGGATGAATCCGGGGGGTCAAGGGCTTGTTTCGGTCAACCCCAGTGTATAGATCTTTTGTCTGCACGGTACGAAGAGGAGTACTGAGCGGTAAGTGATGAACTATTTCTCTGTTCAGTCAGTCTCTTACTGCGCAGGAAAGATCGATTTGTTGGCCAATATGGAATGCCACCTGACTTGTCTCTGGGAAATCAGTTCTGAAATGGGACCCTCTGCTTTCTTCCCGTTCAAGGGCGCCTTTGAGCACCATCAGTGCGATCAGTCTCATATTTGCCGTTTCAGCTTCAATTGCATTCTTGGCGGGCCCTACCTCTATCTTGGATATATCGTCAAATCCTTGGGCAAGGCTCGTTTGCTCTCTTATAACCGACGCGGCATTTGCCATTACTTTGCGAATCACCGGCTGAGAGTCTTTAGAGCACCCGGCGACACCATTGGATTTGAAGTTATATTTGGTGGTTGATGCACACTCGACAGCTTTGTCGGCGGTACGGGAGCCCATTACCAAACCCTCAAGAAGGCTATTGGATGCTAGCCTGTTGGCACCATGAAATCCAGTGCTTGCAGCCTCTCCGGCAGCGAACAGATGTGATATGGAAGTTGCTCCATATTCGTCGGTTGAAATGCCACCCATTAGGAAATGGGCTGCAGGTTGAATTGGAACTGGCGATTTCAGCGGGTCAAGTCCAAGGTTGACTATCAAATTAAAAACCGTGGGAAATTTATGCTCCAAGTCTTCGATCGGTCTTAGGTCAAGGCACACTTCACCTGTTGCAACGATCTCTCCATAGATTGACCGTGCCACGACGTCTCTGGGTGCAAGCTCGCCGGCTGGATCATACTTTTGCATGAAACGCATACCAAATTTATTGAGCAGAGTCGCTCCCTCGCCACGGCAAGCCTCCGAAATGAGTCCCCCGTTGGAAAGTACAGTAGGGTGAAACTGTATCAGCTCCATGTCCCTGACCGTGGCGCCGCTTCGATACGCCAGGGCTATGCCATCTCCAGTGGATTCATCAGGATTGGTGGTGAAAGAAAAGATCTGCCCCATGCCTCCGGTTGCGATAATCGTTGAACCAGCGTGTATTGCGACGGGCTTGTCTGGATCACCATCCCGCCAAAATATTGCCCCATGGACGTTACCGCCACTCGATATCAACTCGGCGGCGAAGTGATTCTCAAATGTGGACACCTGGTTAGGCAGTTGACTGTGAAGGAAAGTGAGAAGGTGAAGGCCGCTCTCATCGCCATGTATATGCCAGACACGCGGCTTTGAATGCCCGCCTTCCAGGGCTGGTAAAGCATCGAAATTCATACCCAAACTGATCAGGTTGTTTAGCTGCGCCAACGCGTCTGTAAGTATCGCCGCAGACACATATTCATCAACTAGTCCCCGCCCGGCATTAACGGTGTCCATTAAGTGGTTAGGTATGTCATTCGGGTCGGATGGAAACGCAACACCTCCTTGTGCCAGGGGGGTTGAACCACTTAGGAGCTTTGTTTTTGTGACCAATGAAACATTGGCGCCCAGGCTGGCCGCGTGCATTGCGGCGTAAGATCCCGCCACGCCAGATCCAATGATGAGAATATCGGTATAGATCTGCTCCATCTTCCCGAACCTCGTCTACCCTACAGCAATCATTGATTCCAGAGACCGCCGTGCTTTGTCGGCAATATCAGGGGATACCTCGACTTTGAACTGATTTTTGACTAGCGAGTCAAGGATCTTCTCAAGAGTTATCATTTTCATGTATTCACAAACTGCTGATTCCTTGACTGGGAAGAAGTTCTTATTGGGAGAATATCTTTGCAGGCGGTGGAGAATTCCCACTTCGGTCGCAACTACAAATTCTTTTGAATCTGATGTCTGGGAGTGACGAACCATGCCCTCTGTTGACATGATCTTTGCGTCAGGTTTCAGATAGAGACATGCGCTGCCACAACTGCATTCCGGATGGATGAGAAATTCTGCGTCTGCGTGTTCTGATAATTTGGAATTGATTTCTCGTTCACCAATGCCCGCATGTACGTGGCATTCTCCAAGCCACAGATGCATTTTTCGTCCGGTCTTCCGTTCGACATGCGCGCCAAGAAACATGTCCGGAACAAAGAATATCGGGCGGTTTTGGTCCAGCCCCGATACAACTTCCACAGCGTTGGCACTCGTGACACAGACATCGGACAGCGCTTTCACTTCGGCACTAGTATTTACATATGCGACTACGAGACCGTCCGGATTATCGTCTTTCCACGACTGGACATCTGCGGCCTTGATTGTATCAGCTAAGGAGCATCCGGCTTCAACATCGGGAATCAGCACAGTTTTGTCAGGGTTCAATATTGCTGCGGTTTCAGCCATAAAGTGCACGCCAGCAAAGACAATGACTTCTGCGTCGGTTTTTGCCGCTTCCCGCGAGAGTCCGAGAGAGTCTCCGACAAAATCCGCTATGTCCTGAACTTCATCCCTCTGATAGGAGTGAGCCAGAATAATGGCATTGCGTTCCCTTTTGAGGTCTAGTATTTGTCCGACAAGATCTTTGTTCATTTCTCAGTATTTCCTGACGCTAGGGAAACTTGTAATTAAATAAACCCAAAATGATTTCTGTGCTTTGAGCCTAGTATCCGACGCCGCAAAATATAAAGTTGGCATTTTCAGCTTTCACTTCCAAAACTCACCTCAAAATGTAAACGTTTGACTGTTAATAATCTGGGGTGACGAATCAGATACAGTCCTAAGGCGGTTGCCTCAAGCAGGAATTTCAATTTAGTACCAGATCCACGATTTGGTTCCCAACCAGCAATTGTATTTCCGGGTGTTTCTCGAATTCGAAAATTTCAATTACCAAATCAGGAAGGTTTCTGGAAAGGAGTTCGTGTAACGTTCGTTGAGGCGGTGTCTGTTGCCGGTCGGCAATGAGTGGCTGTTCTGAACGATGTAAATTCCCAACCCGGTCTAAACTGTGCTAAGTGAATTACATTGTCGGCGAGACCCTAACTGATAAGGATCGTTCAACCGAAAGCCGTTTGTCGTTGTTCATGCGACGATTACTTAGGATTCCAGAGGTCAAAAGATCGCCAGCACAGGAGAAACGGGCTGAACGGCTTTTCAGTTTTGCAATTCTTATCTCTGCTCTTCGCTGCACATTGAGCTATGTTATCCTGCCCTTTGTCATTCCATTGTTTGGTCTGGGAGCAACTGTTGGGGTCGGACCGGTCATTGGCATTCCCCTGGGTGCCATCGCAGTATTTTTCGACGTAAAGGGTATTCGTCGTTTTTGGGTTGCTGAGCATCGTTATCGTTGGCAAATGACCGTAATTTATTTGCTTGTAATCGTATTGGTTATGTACTTGGTGATAATGGATATCGTCCATCTGGCCTAGCACGGCTCGGTTGTTGCTACTAAGACACCGTGAATTAATTCCACTTAACACCATTGGGCAGCTATCCAGCGCATTCACATCGTGCTCTTTGGGGTCTTGCCACACTTGGATGAGTGATTATCGGGTGGCACCGGCTGCCTTGAGTATAGGAATTTCATGAAGTAATGTCTCAATGTCAGTTTTAGGTGCTTGGACGCATCTAAAACACGAAGCATTCTTTTTAGTTGAATATGGATTTCTAAACGGGGGCAAGCGCCTTGTAAGGCTGTGCCAACCAATTGAGGACGATTGCACCAAAAGGAGGAGGGGAATACCAGTATGAACGACCAAATGCTTGCCGAAACCATCGAGATAGAGGGTTTCGGAGGGGATCGTATTGAAGCTTACTACGCCAGGCCAACTGGGTCGGGTCCATATGGCTCGGTTGTGGTAATTCACCACATGCCCGGTTA
>JABEUP010000098.1 GCA_013044365.1 Acidimicrobiaceae bacterium | reverse complement strand
TCCTAATTTGGCACGCTACCAGAGGTGATCCGGGTGGGATCATCAATACCTGGTTGAATTTCATGGACTGATTCCCGCTCAAATGAAGGGCTGCTTTTCAATGAGGTATTAGCGGGCGGCGAATTTATTTAGGTTCTACCGGTGTACCCAAGCATCAGATTGGTTCGAGAGTCATAGTGCCGTTTTACAGCGGATCGCCGGGGTCCGACAGATCTAGAATTGGGAGAGCGTCTCCGAAATTCATCGAGCGGGTGGGAAAAACTATGCGCGCAATCGTATACCGCGAGAGCGGTGACACAAATGTACTGCAACTCATTGACCGGCCGGAGCCTTCCCCGTCGGCCGGAGAGGTGCTAGTCCGAATAGCAGTTTCAGGGGTAAATCCAACGGATTGGAGGTCGCGCCGCGGGACTAAACCCGGCGCGCCGCTTCCGTTTGCTGAAATTGTTCCCAATCAGGACGGCGCCGGAACAGTTGTTGGTCTCGGAGAGGGGGTTGACCCGGCCCGCATGGGTCAGAGGGTATGGATTTGGGAGGCAGCCTATCAGCGTGCCAACGGAACCGCCCAGGAAATAATTGCACTCCCGCAGGACCACGCAGTTCCATTACCCGATTTTGCCACCTGGGATCTTGGTGCCAGCCTGGGCATCCCAGCTCTTACTGCCCATAGGTGCCTGACCGTACACGAGCAGACTGACGGCCGTCTTTACCCGGGTTCTTTAGAAGGCAAGACTGTTCTTATTGCGGGAGGGGCCGGTGCAGTCGGGCACGCCGCCATCGAATTGGCACTATGGTCGGGAGCAGAAGTAATTACGACGGTAAGCACCCCGGAAAAAGAACGCCTTGCTGCGCTTGCCGGTGCTCATCATGTCATTAATTACCGGACACAGGATGCAGCCAAGGCGATAAATGTTATTGCTTCAAATGGGGTGGACATTATCGTAGAGGTGGCCCCGCACGCCAATGCAGATCTAGATCAGGCCATAATAGGTCGGAATTCTGTCGTAGCGGTTTACGCGAGCGACAGCGAGACCGTCTCAATTCCGATCCGGGCCTCGATGGTGGCAAATGTCAGATTCCAGTATGTGATGGTCTACACCGTTCCAACCGGGGCAAAGAGGCAGGCAGTTGCGGATGTGCAGGCTGCTCTTTTGGCCGGAGCGCTTAATGTCGGACAGGAGGCTGGTTTGCCGTTGCATCACTTCAGCCTTTCGCAAACAGCGGCCGCCCACCAGGCTGTGGAACGTGCGGCGGTCGGTAAGGTTCTGATAAATGTGGGGGAATGATTTTCCAGCAGCGTTGAGCCCCCGATTTTAGAATTTGAGAAGGTTTTCACTTGTGATCAGGGAATAGGAGCGTTTTCCGATAAAGCTGGACTGCCAGGTATATCTAGCGGTAAATTGTCGAAGCCAAACCAGTGAGCGCGTTGAATGTCAGCTGCAATTTATTTCCGCCGGTTCTTCGCCTGACTCCAATGGTTGGTCTGAAGGGTTTCCGCCGGTTTTTCCCCAAACAAAAAGTTAAGATTAAACAAGCAAGTATGGCTTTATGAAACTAACCTGGTCGGCAATTAACTCCAAATCTTTTTAATCCACGGACCAATCGGTGTGGTCCAATGCGTGACCAGTCGAATAGGCGGATGGGATCTCGAAGCAGCCGCCTATGGACTTTATAATGTTTGACCTGCGGAGGATGCCCCGATGGAAATGGCAACAATCGACGGAATTAATACCCGATATGAGGTTGAGGGCGACGGGCCGCCTCTTTTGATGTATTCGCCGGGAGGATTTGACTCGTCTTTAGAAAATTGGAAGTCTTTCTCAATTTACGCCAGGCTGAACTTATTGAAGCATTTAAGCAAGACCTACACCTGTATCACATTTGATCGACGTGAGTCCGGATTGTCGGGCGGAAGGGTCGAGATTATCCGTTGGGAAAACTATGCCGCCCAAGGCAAAGGGTTGCTTGAACATTTGGGTTTTCCCCGGGCGCATCTTATGGGCGGTTGCGTCGGGTGCTCGTCGGTGGCGGCTCTTGCGGTCGCTCATCCAGAAGTGGTGCTGAGTATGGTTCTCTTTTCGCCTGCCGGAGGTGTCAAATACCGCATCAGCCAACACGCCCGTCTCAATCAGCACATGGCATACGTCGCCGGAAACGGACTGGAAAAGGTGGTTGCTCTTGCAAACAGCCATTCGAAGAGCTTTACCCAGGATCCCCGTATTGGTCCTTGGGCTACTGTTATCCGCACCGACCCGAAATTCGCGCAGAGCTATGCAAACCTGAACGTTGACAGGTACCAGACCATTATGACCGGGATTGTGCGGTCTCTCTTCAGCCGGGATACTGTGCCCGGTCCGGAACCGGAGGCTTTGATGATGCTCGATATTCCTGCACTGGTTGTACCGGGTCAGGACTCCTCGCATGCGCCGTCAGCAGCGCGGTACTTGCAAGAGTGTCTTCCCCGGTCGCAGTTCTGGGATGTTCCGGTAAGCGAACAAACCGAAGAAACCGCGCCGGCTAGAATTCTTGAATTTCTCGACTCTGTTTAGCGGTAACGAGTTAGAAATCTCGTTGTTGTCAAGATAGTTCCTGGCCGTCTTCCAAAAGTGCGATCTGATCCAAACGATGCTGGTGTACGCCGCCTTTGAACGGCGTGGTCAGCCAAGTTGCGGTGAGTTGCCGGGCCAGCTCGTTGCTTATGATCTTGGCTGCGAGAACCAGGACATTGGAATTATTGTTTCCTCTGGAGATTTCGACCTCAAACAGGCTGCCGCAAAGGCCTGCCCGTATGCCACGGATCTTATTGCACGCTATGTGTTCTCCCTGCCCGCTTCCGCCAATGATAATTCCACGGTCTGCCTGTCCAGTTACCACGCGCCGTCCAACGTCCGAACAGAGGATGGGGTAGTCGACGATATCGGTGCCATTGGTGCCGCGGTCATCGACGATATGGCCCAGACCGTTAATGTAGTTGACTAGGAGGTCCTTCATCTGTACGCCATTGTGGTCAGCGGCTATGGCGATTCTCAGTTTGTGCTCCTCCGGCTGCGAACCAGCGCTTGTCATGCGTCTAAGTCTCGGGTGCTGGGAGCAAAAAGACTCTCGACTGCCGGCCTTTGGTTGATGATCGACTGAGTCATTGCGTGGTCTAAGAGTTTCTCAATTGTGGCACGGTTGGTGTTTATCCCGTATGGGAGCGGATCGGAGCCGGTTACATTCATGACCCGCAAATACATTAGGTCGGTGGCATTTGGCTTCTCGAGTTCGCCGGTGCGCAGTTTTTCAACGTACAGCTTCTTTGAGCGGGCGAACGTGTCGAAGACGTCTGCGGCAAGGTCTGGATATTTCTCGAGTAACTCGTCCTTTATCACAATAAGGTGGTTGACCGGATAGAGTCCGCGCTCGCGGAGTGCCTCGAAAGCCGTCTCGGTTGGGTTGGGAATCAAAGGCGCAATGTCAGGATGCGTCACTTCCACGCCTATGACCGCATCCAAATCACCGGCAATCAGCATGTCCTCGAGAGTGTTGCCCGGTTCCATGGAGATGACGTTTGAAGGCGCCTTGTACTCTGCCACATGCTCATCGCCGGAGAGAACCCAAGTGACCTTGCTCAGATCCACTCCGTATTCGTCCTGCATGATTCCTCGCGCCCACACGCCGGTGGTGACGGTGTATCCGCGGTTTACTCCGACTCGCCCTCCTTCGAGATCTTTTGGCGTCCTCACAGCGGATTTGGTGTTGTACAGGATCGCCTCATGATGGAATCCGCGTACGAGGAATACCGGAAGAGCGGTAAATGCTTTGCCGTAAGATTTGGCACATATGTAAGTGGTTATTGCCATCTCGCATACATCAAACTCCAGTCCCCGAACCATTCGGCGGAAGGCTTGAACCAGAATTGGAACTTCGGTGAAATCGAATTCAAATCCTTTTGGCGTTACTGTTCCATTCTTTACGGCCTCGTTGTTTCCCTGTGTCCTGGATACAGCACTTAGGGGTATTTTTGCCATATTTATAGGTCCTTTTTTGACGGATTTCAGTCATGTATTAATGGCTCTGGGGTGTCATTGCAACTCGACGCTCACGAGGCTAACATGACAACGAACTAAGTATAATGCCTTCATACATTTTGCCATACAGCGAGGAATTCCAATGACAGAGAACGTTTTAGCCGCGGTTAGAACGGGTCCCGGAAGGACCGAATTAAGAGAGTTTGCAATGCCCGAAATTCCTGAGGGCAGTGCACTAATGAAGGTTGAAGTGGCTGGGATATGTGGCACTGACGTCAAGCTATACCAAAAACCAACCATTGAAGGCCCGGTTATTATGGGGCATGAAAACATTGGAATTGTCACTAACGCGTCACGCGAATTCATGGAGCGAAAAGGTGTCAATAACGGCGATCGCATATTCGTTGAGCACTACGTCGGCTGCTTCAATTGCCAGTGGTGTCATATAGGAGAGTATCGTCATTGCGAGAACACTGACTGGCGCACCAATCCTGACGCACGCCGATACGGTTACACTACGGTGGAAAACCAATTCAGTCTTTGGGGCGGCTTCGCCGAGTATATGTATCTCCCCTGGAATGCGGTAATTCACAGGGTTCCGGATGGAGTTTCCGCAGAATTGGCGGGTATTGTCACTCCAATGTCGAATGGTATCCAGTGGGCACTTCTTGATGCCAAAGTGGGATACAACTCCACGGTTTTGATCCAGGGACCCGGGCAACAGGGGCTTTCTCAGGCAGTTGCGTGCAAGCAGGCGGGCGCGTCGCTCGTTATCGTGACCGGAACCACCAGAGACAAGGCTCGTTTGGAGCTGGCCAAGATACTTGGTGCCGACTTCGTGATAGATGTTCAAAGCGAGGATGCTCTGGGGCGAATAATGGAGATCACCGGCGGCAAGGGCGTTGATGTGGTGCTCGACTGCACGTCGGGCGCTGGAGTGGTTCCCATACTTTTGGGAATAGATGCACTTAAGCGCAGAGAAGGAACTCTTCTGGTGCAGGGTGAGATGGCGGCATTTCCCGACTTCCCCCTAAAAAAGCTCACAGAAAAAGCGATCACCATAAAGAGCGCGCGCGGGCATAGCTACCTGGCTTGCGAACTTGCGCTTGCCCAACTTGCCTCAGACCGTTTTCCGCTTCATCTCCTCACTACTCACCGGTTTGGACTCAAAGACGTTGATCGTGCGATCAAAGCCGTTGGGGGCGGAGAGCCCGACGTGATACACGTTTCATTGATGCCTTGGCTTGATAAGGAGAAGTAAAAGAGAATGCCAGTTGTAATTCAAAACATTTCCCGTGCTGACCCAAAAGTTGTCGGGGCACTTGCTGGCTATGGCGTCGCCACTATTCACGAAGCACAGGAGCGTACCGGGCTGCTGCTGCCTTATATCAACCCAATATTTAAAGGCAGGAGAATCTCCGGAAGTGCGGTAACTGTAAGTGTGGCACCGGCGGATAATTGGATGATTCACGTTGCGCTCGAGTGGTGTAAGGAGGGCGACATCCTGGTAGTTGCACCCACGTCCCCTTCGGATGCAGGCTATTTTGGCGAGCTGTTGGCAACCTCGGCCGCATCGCGGGGCGTGCAAGGGCTGGTCATTGATGCAGGTTGCCGCGACGTGGCGGAACTGGAGGCGATGGGTTTTCCGGTATGGTCCAAGTGCATCTCAGCCACCGGAACAGTAAAAGAGACCTTAGGTTCGGTAAATGTGCCCATTGTTTGTGCTGGCCAGATTGTTCAACCAGGTGACGTGATCGTGGCCGATGACGACGGTGTCGTTGTGGTTCCACGACTTAGCGCGGCAAAGGTGCTCGATGCTTCCTCGGTCCGCGAAGACAAGGAAGCCATTTCACGTGCCCGCTATCAGGCTGGTGAATTGGGGCTTGATTTTCACAATATGCGCGAGCGGCTTCTGCGCGAGGGACTTATATATATAGACAAGCCGGCATCCGAATGAGGTTTTGCTCCATTCTCAACCAATTAGGAGACAGGTTTTAAGATGATCATCGACTGTCACGGTCACTACACTACAACGCCGTCGGAGCACCAGGTATTTCGTGATGCACAGCTTGCACGGCTCTCAGATCCCAGTCTGCCCGAGCCCACCCCGGC
>JABEUP010000097.1 GCA_013044365.1 Acidimicrobiaceae bacterium | reverse complement strand
TTCTAATTCAGACGAATATATTGGCAGAAAAGGTTCTGGGTCTTCCAAGAGAGCCAAGTACAGTTTTAGGTGAAAGCCGGCGTTGATGAATAGCCCGGTTGCAAATGCGCGCTATTTTGGTGTCCGGACGCGTAAAGGTGTTTGAATGAAGACCAATTTTAGAATGACGATGTGGCTCGTGCGTTCGGCGCTGTCTTTGCTGCCCCACAACAATCTTTGGATAATTGGTTTAATCGAACTCAAGCGCTTTGCCCGGCTGAGATGGTGGTCGAGGGCTCCGTTTCTACCTCTTCCTGCTCCCGAATACTGGGAGTTTCGCATGGAGTCTATTTACGGCAATTCTAAGGCAATGCCGTCCAGTAGGGATCTAATCGAATTTCTTCAATGGTGTATGGAAATTCGGTGAATTTCAAGATAAACTTCGGATTAGTATGTCGATCGATCATCTGATAGGTGACGGAGAAAAACGGACGTTTTTGCCCTCGAGGATTGTAACATCCGACGATTGTTGTACTACCGACCACTTTGGAACCTACTGTTCAGGGTTCGGTGGTGTGCGGGACCGGATAGGACCTCTAAGGTAATCGGTGTCCAGTGCTCTCGTGCTAAACGTAAGCTACGAAGCTCTCGGTGTCGTTACGAGTCGTCGAGCCTTAGGTTTGGTACTTGCTGGCAAGGCCCTCCCTCTTCATGAAAGCAGAGACATCTTTCATTCTGAGCGTGCGAAGTTTTATGCACCCTCGGTGGTGCGTCTAAATTATTTCGTCAGGGTTCCATTTCCGACTAGAGTCGCTCTGAACAAAAGATCGGTATTTGCGCGGGATAATTACCTATGTCAATACTGTGGTGCTCCGGCGGAAAACCTTGACCACGTGATACCGCGCTCAAAGGGAGGAGAGCACTGCTGGGAAAATGTAGTGGCTTCCTGCAAGACGTGCAACTCAAAGAAAGAGGATCGACTTCTTTCGGAAACAAATTTTGTGCTCCGAAGGCTGCCCATGGCACCCAAGGGTAAAGCCTGGATACATTTGCTGGGTGCGGTAAATGAAGATTGGGTCCCTTATGTCGGATCCAGTCCCATCTCGGCATAACAATGTCAATCGATACCAGAATGCGCCTGGGTCGATAGTCTAGCTGTGTGGGTTCATGGCGAATCATAGGCGAAGTGGGGCTGGCATCCGAGATGCACTCGGATCCTATGCGGTTTGCAGGTCTGCGAACTGCAAGATTTATTGACGTAACGAGAAGCGCATTAGTCCTTGGATCTAACCAGAATTTCGGGGATGTTGACCTGCAAGCCTTAAATCGCCTGTCCGCTGAGCTGGTAGTTAGAAAATCCGGCGGAGGCGCGGTATTTCTGTCGCCAGGTGGCCAGCTTTGGGTTGATATCGCAATTCCCAAAGACGATCAACTCTATGACGAAGATGTTAGCAAATCGTTTCACGTCATCGGAGAGATTTTTTTTGGGGTACTTTCTGATTTTGGCGTTCATAATCTTGTCATCCACACCGGCAGGCTTGTTGGAGGCCAGTTGTCCAAGAAAATATGCTTTGCAGGTCTTGGCCCTGGTGAGATTACTTGTGAAGGGGCCAAAGTCGTTGGTATGTCTCAAAGAAGAACGTCCTTAGGCGCGGTTTTCCAGTGCACGGTTTATGTGAGGTATCCCTTTAAGGAATTACAGGAACTCATAAGAGAGGTCAACGCCACCTCCCTCCTTCGCGGTTACGCAATGGGTGTGGCTGAAATAATCGACGCATTCCAGCATAAAGAAGACTCCCTAGTTGTCTCGGAGCTTCGCCGAAGTCTTACGGCAGCTCTCGAGAATCTTCGCTGAGTTTTGCGAAACTGGGTTACGGCGGGTTGATACTTCCGTTCTAGAGCCACAAAGAGCCCGAAAGTCCGAAATTTTACCTTTTCCGTTCCTTCAATGTCCAATTTCATGCCTCAAGTGGTTGATAAGTGGGGTGAAGTGGGTTAAAGTGGGTCAAAGTGGTGAAATAAGGTTTCCAGGTATCACAAAGGGCTACGAACTCTATGTTTCAGGCGCAGCAGATGCAGGCAAAATTTTTTGGTGCATACGAACATTCTCTTGACATCAAGGGACGCCTGACCCTGCCCGCTAAATTTCGTAGCTTCTTGGGCGAGAAGTGTTTTATCACCCGGTCGCAATATGAGGATCCATGCCTGGTTGTTTGGACTCAGGAAGACTTCTTCTCCTTTGCCAATGCTTTTCAAAGTCAGGATCTTTCAGAATCCGCGCTTCGTTGGAACATGAGGATCTGGGCCTCAGAGGCATTTGACATCGAGATTGATAAAGCCGGAAGGCTTGCATTGCCACAGGCCCTGAGAAGATTTGCCGATCTCGACAGAGAGGTTCTGGTGCACGGAGCCATAGGCACTATCGAGCTGTGGAGTCCAGGGAACTGGACCAGCTCCCAAGGGGTGGCCCGGACATGAAATCAGCTGCATTTGTCCACCGCCCAGTCATGTTTCAAGAAGTGATGGATGTTTTTTCTCCTTTGCGCGCCGGATTGGTCGTGGACGGAACTCTTGGTGGAGGTGGTCACGCCAGGGGAATTTTGGAACTTGACCCGCAACGGCTGGTGTTGGGGTTAGATCGTGATTCAAGCGCGACAGCGGCAGCGGAAAAGTTGCTGGCCGGATATTCGCGGAGATTCATGGCTATGCATCGTGAATTCGATGAACTCGATGAAGTATTGGTAAAAGCCTGTGAGGCTGACAGCAAATTCTGCGGTGCACCTATCGGGCTACTTTTAGATCTCGGAGCATCTTCTCCGCAACTGGAAAGAGCCGAGCGGGGTTTTTCGTATCGTCTCGAGGGTCCTCTGGACATGAGAATGGATCCCACCAAAGGCCAAAGTGCAGCTGAATATCTAGATTCGGTATCACTTGATGAGCTGACATTGCTTTTGCGTGATAACGGGGAATCCCGCTTTGCCTACCGAATAGCAAGGGCGGTATTGGCAGGAAGGCCCTTCCTGTCGACGACACAATTGGCAGACGTTATCAAATCTGCTATCCCGGCAGCAGCCAGAAGAACCGGCGGTCATCCCGCAACAAGGGTATTTCAAGCATTGCGAATCCGAGTCAACGACGAACTGGAAAAGCTGCAGGTTGTCCTAGGGAAAGCATTCGATTTGTTGCTGCCCGGTGGTCGGATAGCGGTTCTATCTTATCACTCCGGGGAAGACTCCATTGTCAAGGCGATGTTTCACAACCAGGTTACGGGCGGGTGCACCTGTCCGCCACGTTACGGATGTGTGTGCGGTGCGGTATCAAATGCCGCCTACGTCGTGCGGTCAAAGGCACCTTCAAGCAAAGAGATTGATGAGAATCCCAGATCCAGGAGTGCTCGTCTTAGAGCGATCGAGCTTTTGGATGTCGGTGAGGCGGGGGGGCGGAGGAACTGATGGCTAAAACTCAGAGAGAAATGAGGCTTAGGAACGCCAGGCCGGAGGTAGACACTCATATTGCACGCGCGTTAGCCAGGGCTAATGTTGTGTCAAGGAATTCCCACGGCGCGAGCTCGACCACTAGTTATAAAGTTGCCTATGGCCGTCCTGACCTGAGGATCGTTGCCAGGCCACGGAAGCTGGCTGGTTTTCGCATTTCCAACAAAATTTTCCTGGCCTATGCAATCGGTTTCCTGGCTCTATTTGCTGCTGTTGTCATGCGTGCGGAAATGGCGGCCACACAGCTCAGGCTGAACTCGTTAAATTCGCAGTTGTCGTCATTGGAGACACAGCATTTGCGACTTGAGGTGCAGTTATCCGCCCTAGAATCGCCCAGTCGGATAGTGTCCTATGCGCAGTCACGTTTGGGGATGGTTTACCCGACGCAGGTCGGATATTTAGGAGCCGGCCAGAATCCTAATTCCAACCAGAACCAGTCCACAGCACTAACACAACAAGTGATATCGGCACCCAACACCCTCTTTGCGCCTCCCGGAGAAGCCGGCGGGGGAGCTCCAACCAAACCGTTGCCTTCCAATACAGCTGCCACAAATAAATCAGTACCCTCTGGCTCATCCCCAGGGTCCTCAACCGCTGCAGGAAAGAGCAGTTCAGTCAAACCGGCAAGTCCGTCGGCAATAGTGCCCTCTACAGTGGCAAAGTCGGGCTAGAAAAGGGTCGCTATATGTCAGATCGGAAAACTAGAAAGGATCAGAGTATTCCGGTCAGTACCAGGCGCCTAAGGGCCTCTAAATTTCTCATTGGCGTATCGGTGCTGGCTCTCGGTTATCAGCTTGTCCGGGTGACGGTCTATCCAAATCACCGTTACGTAGAACTGGCAAAGGCGGAGGGTTCTGCCACGGTTGCTGTGCAAGCCCCCCGAGGCGCGATTCTCGATAGGAATGGCAATCAACTGGCTATATCTATACCTAAAAAGACTGTGGTGGCAGATCCTTCTATAGTGGTCGATCCGACTAGGGAAGCTGCTGTTCTTTCGCAAATTCTGGGCACCGCAGTTATGACTATCCGAGCCGCCCTGTTGGTGCCAGGGCAGTTTTCCTATGTCCAACATCTTGTTAGCTCCAATCAGGCATCGAAAGTCCAGTCTCTCATCAATGCCGGCCAACTCCCCGGCATCTCATTAGTTACTGAAATGTCCCGTTCTGATCCAAATGGCAACCTTGCTTTACCGGTGATAGGTTCGCTAGGACCAACAGGAGTACCTCTTTCCGGGCTTGAGTACCAGTTCAGGAACTTTCTTGATGGCCAGGCTGGACAAAAAATGGTTTCTGTTTCCGAATCCGGTTCTCCTCTTCCCGGAAGTGCCGTTGACTTGATACCGCCGAAGCCCGGGGATAACCTGGTGCTCGGTTTGGATAGAGCCATTCAATTTAACACCGAACAGGCACTGGGGGCTGAAATCGTAAAGACTCAGGCGTTGTCGGGTAGCGCGATAATAATGGATCCGCAAAACGGTCAGATAATTGCGATGGCAAATCTGGTTGGAACTACCAGTCAGGCGCCGTCTAAGAAGTCAGCCGTATCTTTGCCGTCGTCTAACCAAATTACTGGTTTTTCCCAAGCTCCGACAAATATGGCAGTGACTAATGTTTACGAGCCTGGCTCGGTGGCTAAGATTGCCACATTTGCGGCAGCTCTCAAAGCCGGTGTTATAACTCCTTCCAGCAGGGTGGTCGTACCTCCATATCTGTCAATCGATGGAGCAAATTTTCATGACGCTGAGGTTCACGGGACAGAAGTGTTGAGTCCTGGGCAAATTCTGGCACAGTCCTCGAATATAGGAACTATCATCGTCGCCCAACATCTCAATAAATACATAATCACAAATTCATTCATGAATTTTGGTTGGGGGGTTCCAACCGGGCTCGGATTTCCTGGGGAGACTTCTGGATTTTTGGTGAATCCCTCAAAATGGTCGGGGACTGCGATAGGTTCAGTGCCGATTGGCCAGGACGAGGCGGTATCCGCCCTTCAGGTGCTTGATTCATATAATGCGATTGCCAATAATGGTGTGCTTGTGTCCCCGCATCTTGTAGACAGAGTGGTTCCACAGGACGGTAAACCGGCCTACAATATGCCTGTCAAATCGAGGCAGGTGCTGTCCCCCTCGTTGGCCTCGACCATGCAGGAGCTATTGTCCCAGACGGTGTCTCAATTTGGAACAGCTCCCCTGGCGCAGGTGCCAGGTTACCAGATCATTGGTAAGACGGGAACTGCACAAATTCCGTTTCCTAACAAACCCGGCTATCAGCCTGGCGCTTTTATGGCTACTTTCGTTGGTTTTACTCATGGCACGTCGATCCCTCTCTCGGCTATAGTCGTGTTGGAGCACCCGAATGTTATTTACGGAGGGTCGGCTGCTGCGCCGGTATTTTCCGAGATCATGGGTTATGCGCTTAGAAGGTTGGACATTGCGCCGACATCAGGTTATTTTCCTGCAGGTTTTGGAAAAGGTTCGCTGATTTCAAATCCAACCAAGGTGCCAGTTGCGCCGGCCGCCTCTGCTGCGGTCTCCTCTTTGGGGAATCAAGCGGTATCGGCTCGGACCTCTGGCTCCAATAGCGTTACTATAGGTAGATTTACTAGCACTAAGGGTTCGGTGGCGCCATGACTGAAGATCCGCGGACACTGAGTAGCGGGGCACACAGGAAAATTGACGGAGGCCGGAGCGGTCCAAGGGTTCCGCGGATGCCACTTTCGGAATTGGTCACGGCAATCGAAACCGTGTCCATCCTCGGAGATGTAAACGGGGTGATTGTTTCCGGTGTTTCGTTCGATTCCCGTCACGTTATGCCCGGCGACATCTTTTGTGCAATAGCTGGTGAACATTTCGATGGACACCATTTCATCAACGATGCTGTCGCGCGGGGAGCGGTGGCGGTAGTTGTTGAGCGGTATGTGCCTCTTCCGATTGTGCAGTTGCGGGTGCACCCCGGATCAATGCGAGTTCAAATGGCAAAGCTTGCCAATCGCTTCTATGGTAACCCATCAGCACGTTTGCCAATGGTGGGGATCACGGGTACCAATGGAAAGACTACGACTTCGTTCATGTTGGCCTCTATAGCGAGGGCAGCTGACCGATCACCGTTTGTTATTGGAACGCTGAGCGGGTATCGGACTACACCGGAGTCTCCGGTTATCCAAAATTCGCTTTATCAGGCCCTGGAAGATTCTGATGATATCGCAATCATGGAGGTTTCATCGCACGCTCTTGACCAGCACCGGGTTGATGAAATTGTCTTTGATATTGGAATATTTACGAATTTGACCCAGGACCATTTGGATTATCACCACACCATGGATGCCTACTACATGACAAAGGCGCGGTTGTTCGAGATTGCCAGATGTCGAATCGGAGTTGTGAACATTGACGATCCCTGGGGCGCCCGGCTGACCAGAGATTCCCAAATCGTCGTTGAAACATATTCGATTGAGGATGCCGTTGACCTTGAGATGGCTGCTCAAGGATCAAACTTTGTCCTCGATGGGATTCCTATCAAACTGGGAGTCGCTGGCAAGCACAATGTTTACAATGCCCTGGCGGCAGCGAAAGCGGGCAAGATACTCGGATATTCTCCCAATTCAATTCAGTTGGGTCTGGAAAGTTTTCGTGGGGTTTCGGGTCGTCTCGAGAGATTAGAGGAGGGACAGTCGTTCGGGGTGCAGGTTGACTTTGCTAACACGCAGGTTGCACTCGA
>JABEUP010000096.1 GCA_013044365.1 Acidimicrobiaceae bacterium | reverse complement strand
TCAATTGGCGGAGAGGGAGGGATTTGAACCCTCGGACCCGGTTTCCCAGGTCAACTCATTAGCAGTGAGACCCATTCGACCACTCTGGCACCTCTCCAATTCGCATTAGCAAAAGTGTAGGAGATATTAACTAAAAGACAATCAGGGAAGTTCCAATCGGTGCTATCTCAATTTTAACCTTGCCAAGCAGTCCCCACTATACTTCCCCAAGTCGAAAGAACGACAGGCCATCAAGTTAGCCCCAAATAGCAAGAGCCGAGCCATAGGAGCAATAAGTTGCATGCCAATACTCACCTCATGACCATTTTCCAGGCGGTGATAATGGGCTTGTTGCAGGGCGTCACTGAACTGTTTCCCATCTCGAGTCTGGGTCACTCAGTGATTTTGCCCCAATTGGTTGGATGGTCTCAAATTGTCAAAGCCCAGAATACCAACAACTCGTTCTTTCTGACATTTTTAGTCGGACTTCACGTGGCCACGGCCATGGCACTTTTCGTTTACTTCCGTAAAGATTGGATAAGGATAATCAAAGCCGTTCTAAGAACGTTTTCTACCCACAAGATTGAAACTGCGACGCAAAGGCTTGGCTGGCTCTTGATAGTGGCCACAATTCCAGCTGGGATAATGGGGCTTGCTTTTGAACACTTGTTCCGAACTCTATTTGCAAAGCCACTTTGGGCATCCTTTTTCCTGTTTGTAAACGGAGCCGTTCTTCTGATTGGCGAAAAGAAGCGAAAAGAAGCTGAAAGCGGTCCGAGAAGAATCCACTCCAAAGGCGGGGCACACCAGCTTAGAAATGGACATCGTCGCCTTAATACTCTTGAGTTCAAAGAGGCTGGCATTATCGGAGTTGCCCAGGTGTTTGCGTTGCTAGCAGGCATTTCCCGATCGGGAATCACAATGGTGGCAGGACTTGTCAGGGGTATGGATCACCAAGACTCAGCAAGATTTTCTTTTCTTCTGGCAACGCCTATCATCCTGGCGGCCGGACTTTATAAGCTTCCCAGCCTTCTGGGCCACAGTGCCTCAGGGGTACGTCCACAAATTCTCATCGGAAGTATCGCCGCTTTCGCCGCCGCCTATGTCTCCGTAGCATTTCTGGTGAAATATTTCCGTACCAAGAATCTCTACCCTTTTGCCATATATTCATTGGTTGCAGGAGCCATTCTGTTTGTCCACTTCCTATAATTTCAGCGGATCTCGTGGATTTGCCAACAAATTGTTAGAGTCATCAGAGCAACATTTTCAAGGAGAATAGAACACTGACTTTTTTATACATCGGATTATTTGGGATGCTTGGTGCCTGGGCAAGATATGGACAGACTCTCGCCATGCAAGATATTTTTGGAAGAGCCTTCCCTCTGGCTACACTTTCGATCAATGTTCTCGGCTCCTTCCTGATGGGGTTCCTATTTACGATTACTTTGGAAAGACTGCACGTGTCAGGTCCCTTAAGGACTGGAATACTTACCGGAGGACTCGGTGCCTATACGACATTCTCCACCTTTTCAATTGAAACATATGCTCTTTTCCAGGCCGGTCATTTAATCAAAGGGACTGCATATATATTTTTGTCCTTTGTGCTGGGACTTTTGGCGGTCATACTTGGTGTATGGCTTGCTCAACGTTAGGAGGTCGGGATGCCTGAAATGACTATGGTGCGGATCTATGTGCTCGAAGGCGAGCGGAAACACCATAAACCGATGGCAGATGAGATCTTTTCCAGGTTGCATAAAGACCATAAAGTTAAGGGAGTAACACAGTTCCGGGGAATTGCGGGATTCGGAAGCCATGGAGTTGTGCATTATGCGGATCTTGCACATATAAATGCGCATCTGCCAATTGTTATTGAATTCTTTGACACAACAGAAGTTATAGAAGACACGCTCACGTGGCTGAGGGAACTTATAGATTCTGACAAGATCGTTACTTGGAAAATTCAGGTTGGTTGATACAGGTTCTTGTCAGGACTTACTTTTAATGCAAATCAACCCAGCCGGGTTGAGATTTTGCAGCTTATGGCCTTTGCTGATATAAACGGGAGCCGTTATGCGGCAGTTCCAACTCCGGAATCAGGAGCTTTCGTCTTGTGAAATATGAGAATTTTTAATGGTGATCTGGCAATAAGATCTGTGATTCGGCTAATAATTGCCATTCCAATGGGCCTCAAAACAATGACTATCAAACCGCCAAAGATCAAACCGCCTATCACGTCGCCGGGATAATGTGCTCCAACGTAAACCCGTGCAAAGGCTAGGAACAGTCCCAGAGCCGTTGCTACCAGTCCTGTCGGAAGATCCGCCAACAGCAAACCGACAATTACTGCTCCCGCGACTGTGGCGTGATCTGAAGGAAATGTGAAATCATTGGCCCTGGGTACCAGTACCTCGACTCCTCTGATCGCATTGTAGGGTCTTACCCGCCCTACAAGATGGGACAATGGTTGGTTTAGACCCAAGGCAATAAGAGTACCGGCACCTGCCCAGAGGACTGTGTCCACGGTTTTCTTTGGGTCATCCCCTTTTCGTGCTCTGAAATAGGCGACCAAGAGAAGGATAGCTAAAAGTACGACGCCTCCGTATAGTGCGAATTCTCTCATGAAGGCATGCGCAAAAGAAGTGTGGCGTGCAAAGCTGTTTACATCCAGATATAGGCGCCGATCCAAATTGGTAATCGAACTCATATTGGGATCTCCTTCTCGATGCCCGGTATCCATCTGGATGAAGTATGTGGCGTTACTGTTTCAACGCTAGAACCTTGCAAGCTGACTCAGGCATCAAAACCTTCAGGTCAGTCTTATAATCCGAACTTTTTCATAATTTCCCGGCATCAGCGCGGAAATAGATTTTGTGCTCAGATAACCAGTTCATGCCATAGAAACTGTTTGTTTGGCGCATCATTTAACCGTTGCTCCTAGCTCCGGCAGGCTTTGTCCGCGGTGTCCCGCGAGCGCACAAAGGAGACCCATTACTGTGGCGGATCGGACACTAAACTTTAGTCCGCAGCTACGAAAATACAATCATAATTACGGTGAGTGGGCGAGAAGGGAGTTGAACCCTCACATCCTTACGGATACAGGAACCTGAATCCTGCGCGTCTGCCTATTCCGCCACTCGCCCGAAAATACAAGAATTATGCCTATCGGCAAAACTACCTTAGCGTATTTGGGATCTAGAGTCGCACCTACGGAGCCGAATAGTCCGGTTATCGCTGAAAGCCAGTTGAAAGGGTCTGTACACCTATGTTGGCGCCGAATTAGTAGATTATAAGCATGGGTCTTTCTAGTTTCGAGTCTCGCATCGAGCGTTTAGTAGAGGGTGCTTTTGCCCGTACCTCCAAAAGGGGCCTGCAACCTGCTGAAATAGGACGACGACTGATTCGTGAAATTGAGATTGAGCGCCGCTTTGGTATCAGAGGAGTAGTTGCTCCAAACGTCTTCACGGTAATATTGTCATCTCGTGATTACGAGGATTTCGAGGGCATTTCCTCCACAGTCTGCAGCGAGCTCGAGAAGCTGGCGACAGATCATTGCCTGCAGAGCCACTACCGCTTACCCGGACAAGTCGTCGTTAACCTGGTAGAGGAGAGTTCATACCGACCGAGCACCTTCTCGATTGCGACCGAATTCAACGAGGAAGAAAACTTCATGGTTGGTGGTTCTCTGATTCTTCCCAACGGGCAAAAGGTGTCGGTAGATAAGCAGGCTGTCACTATAGGCCGCATGCCTGGTTCTTCTGTGGTAATAGATGATCCAAAGGTTTCCCGACAACATGCACAGGTTTACACTGACCAGGATTTAGTAATCTTGACCGACCTCGGTTCAACGAACGGAACCTATGTCAATGGCGTAAGAGTATCCAGGACCGAGCTGAAGAACCAAGATGAAATTGTTATAGGCGCCGCACATATTGTCTTTGTGGAGAACTAACCATGCCACTCCCGCTGTTGAATCTGTTCAAATATCTGCTGATCGTGTTGATTTGGTTATTTTTTTTACGGGTGCT
>JABEUP010000095.1 GCA_013044365.1 Acidimicrobiaceae bacterium | reverse complement strand
GTTGCCGATGGTCCTTTGCATGGCGGTTCCACATTGTTGGGCGTCTTGTTGAGCATTGGCGGCGTTGGGTCGCTGGTTGGAACTTTGTTAGTGGCTTCATTTGCCCGTTATCCCAAGAAAGCCACTTTGCAATTGGTGTTAGGCGTATCCTTTGGCCTTTCACTGGTTGGATTTTCATTGTTTGTACAGTTAAATGAATTAGCCATAGCGATCCCGTTTTTGTTTCTGGCCGGCATGGCCGGAGATGCTTACCAGGCGCTGAACTCAAGCCTCATCATGATGAGTACTGAACCTGGTCAGTACGGTCGCGTGATGGGGGTATATATGATCGCTCAATCTATCAGGCCGATTTCAGTGATGCCAGTCAGTTTGGTAGCTGATGAGATCGGTACCCCCCTTACGTTGCTGGCCGCAGGTGCTATAGTTGCTATGTTTGTGGCGGGAGTTGCCGCCTTATATCCCGCATATCGCCAAATTGGCCGGCCGGCTACTCCGATGATGGATGAGCCTGATATCTAAATATTTCTCCAATCAGGTTTGCGGGGTTCTAAATCCTGGTACTTGTGCTCCCCAGGCACTGAAGGCCGGGGAGCGTTGGTAAAATCGGCTGACGTCGATGTGGACAAATGCTCCCTTCGGCGCGATAGATAAGACTCGTGGTACATATTTATACCGGTAGGCATACGCGCGGCATTTTGGTGTTTCGCATCCCATCCCAGGGTTGACCGCCGGAGCCTAAATTGGCGTGTCATGGTAAATGGTCTTATAGTTGCAATTAATTTGTAATCTAATGTGAATACGTCTTGGATCTGGGTCGCAGGTAGTCGACTGGGCAGACATGACGTCTAGAGGGGAGATTCGGTGGTAAAAGATCTGCGTAGCTGGTTGGATACGCTGGAACAGCATGGTGAGTTGCTGCACATTAAAAAGCCGGTCAACCCCAAGACTCAAATGGGAGCCTTGTTGTATCAGTCCCGCTCAAAGGCGCTGATGTTCCATTCTTTGACTGGCGCACCCGGCTGGCGTTCAGTTGGGAATGCACCCGCCAACATGGATCACGTCGCGCTGGCGTTTGGAATGAAAAAGGAAGAAGTTGTTCGTCATCTGGCTGGAAAAATGTCGGAACAAATTCCCTGGGAGCGGGTGTCGACTGGTCCGGTTAAAGACGTCCATCTCGAAGGTGACCAGATCGATTTGACGGCATGGCCGGTGCACCGTGCTGGGACTAAAGACGGCGGGGAAGTAATTGGGTCGGGGATGGTGTTTACCATCGATCCGGAAACTGGCAAGCAAAACGTCAGTATTCACAGGCTTCAAGTCCAAGGACCTCGTCAGACGGGAATCTTGATGGTTCCGAGGCACACCAGGGCAATCTACTCCAAGTACGAGGCTTTGGGCAAGGATATGCCAGTTTCAGTTGTGATCGGGCATCATCCGCTTTACTACATGGCGGCCGCTATAAGCGGATCTTTGGGTATGGATGAAATGGAAATTGCCGGAGCGCTGCTGGATGAGCCGGTAAAGATGGTTAAGTCGGAGTTGAGTGATATTTTTGTGCCAGCTTATGCCGAGGTGGTTATCGAGGGCCATATTCCTCCGTTCCATCGGGAGGAAGAGGGTCCATTCAGCGAATTCCAGGATTACTACATTGCCGGTACGGGGAAAAATCCTATCATTGTCGTCGACAAGGTGACCAAACGGAGCGATGCGATATTCAAAAATCTTCAGAATGGTAGCGAGATGGAGGGATGTCTGTTCCATAAGTTTCCGTTCGGCGCAGCAATATATAATCACATCCAGAATGTCGGTGGCTACGTCGACCTGGCAAACCTCCTTGTATTGCCAGGAATATTTGGAGTAGTGATTCAGATGACCCCCCGCTTTGCCGGAGAGGCAAAGAATGTTGGGTTGGCTGCATTGGGCAGTCCGGTATTGCATCCTAAAGTGGTCATTGTCGTTGATACTGATGTCAATATTTACGACTACTGGGAAGTCTTGTGGGCGATCAATACGAGAGTGGATCCTGCGAGAGATGTATCGATAATTGATGGCGTAAGAGTTCACCCAATGGATCCGACCGGAGTGGAGCTAAAAGGTCCCGGTGGGCCAGACTGGCAAAGGTTGGGAAGCAAGATGGTTATTGACGCAACCAAGCCCGCTACCTCTTTCCCTGAAGCCAGAGAGGAGTTTGAACGGATCCGGCCCATAGGGGATGGAGAGGTATTTCTCGCCGACTTCCTTGACTAAGTCTCTGTGCAACTATTTCTCGAAATATGACTCTTTCGTAGGTGAACTCCGAGTCCTGGGTGAACCCCAAAATCAGAGATCCCTGTGATGTTGGCAGAACATGTGGGTTAGTGCTGACATCACAGGGATCTCCCAAGGACCTTTAGCCGATTTCTGTACCTTCCCAACGCGCGAACAGGTGGTGTTCAATTTCAAATTGATCCAGAACTTTACCGACAGTTTGCCTTAGAAGGTCATCAATGGACTTTGGTTTGTGGTAGAAAGCTGGAACCGGGGGTAATATGGTCCCTCCGGCAAGCGTGACTGCCTCCATATTTTTTATGTGGATTAAACTCAATGGGGTTTCTCGGGTTACCAAGACCAGACGCCGGCGCTCCTTGATGCAAACATCTGCGGTCCGGGTCAGCAGGTCTGGCGTGTATCCAGAGGCTACGGCCGCCAGTGTGCGCATCGAGCAGGGTATGACTACCATACCCATTGTCTTGAAAGACCCGGAAGATATCGCAGCGCCGAGATCCTCGGGATCGTAAACGACGTTGCCGTAGGCCTCAATTTCCTTTCGGGTCATTCCAAGTTCGTAAGCGATACTTTTTTCTGCTCCCTTGGAAAGAACCAGATGCACTTCTATACTTTCCATTTCTTTCAACGCCTGGAGCATAGTCAGTGCGAGTTGGGGAGCGCTCGAACCGGATACCCCCACAATCAACCTGTCAATCGGGCCCATTTCCTCTTTTTGCCTTCCCGTGATTTGCCATCGTCATCAATTCTTCGTATAGGTTGCCGTTCCGCCGGCCTTGGATGTACTAATGCGGACTTGCAAAGCAAGGTCCAACTTGGAACATGAATTATAAGGACGTACCTCTAATATTCCTTGTAATACAGGCCGGAGAAACTTTTCAGTAACTCTATTCAGTTTTGGCCCCTTTGCCAACCGCCGGCGAAATTTCCCAGTTTTGCATCTGCGAGAAATGACTGCTTGCCCGCACCTCTCTATGGTAGCGGTGACGTTTTCTCATCCTTGCTGTTGAGAAGAGGGTTGCCGGTTATGTCCTGAACATAATTAAATTGTGGTCTGAGCGGCGATTTAATTGCACGACCACGTGTGGCGCGGATTTTATCGGATGCACCGGCCTGTCATTCCCACCAGAACCCATCGCTAACCAGCCAGGTCCTTTAATGTCATTTGCTGCGATGACTAGAGGCAGTTCAAGGTATGTGTTTTCGCTTGATAGAAAAAAGCCCGAATGGGTTTAATCGCTACATATGGAGCATGCTACGCTTTGCGATGTCGGGATGAATCACGCTTGGGGGGAGGACTAATGTGCAAATTGAATCGCAGGATACGGATTGGCACTAGCGGTGCTTCCTTCGAACTCTATTGTCTAAAGACGCTAGATAGGGCAAAATCCGGGGGCTAATTCCCAAAAGTGTGTTTTCGTTTCCCTGGTCCAATAAGCAGGCCCCGGTTAAAGTTTTTCTGTATGGAGCCATCACGACCTTGAGAAATAATTCCACCGGGTTGTGATTTTAGAGGAGGTAAGGATGAGTAGCATTGGCAGTCGCGAGATCCTGCGGTTTTCGGTCAATGGTCGTTCCCATGAGCTGCTGGTTAAACCGTATGCAACACTGCTGGAAGTGCTCCGTGAAGATTTGCGCCTGACCGGGACAAAGCATGGATGTGAGGCCGGTGAGTGTGGTGCCTGCGTTGTTCTGGTAGATGGAACTCCACAGCTGAGTTGTCTAGTCTTGCCCGGTCAAGTCGAGGGTTCAGAGATAACGACAATTGAAGGCGTGTCCGATGGGGGTACATTGCATCCGGTTCAACAAGCCTTGATGGATCATGGCGCTCTTCAGTGCGGTTATTGTACGCCGGGAATGGTGTTGTCGTCCAAAGCACTTCTTGATTCCAATCCCACGCCGTCTCGAGAAGAGATTAAAGAAGCCCTTTCCGGCAATCTTTGCCGCTGTACTGGTTACGTAAGCATTATTGAAGCAGTAGAGGATGCTGGGAGGGCAATGGCATGACCACGGTGGCCAATGACAGAAATACCGATCTGCGGGTCATCGGCAAATCATTGCCAAGAGTTGACGCCGTAGGAAAACTCATAGGTCTCACTGCTTATGCTGACGATATCGAACTTCCGGGCACGCTGTTTTGTAAGTTGCTGCGAAGCCATCATCCCCATGCCCGGGTGTTGTCCATCGATACCAGCGCAGCATTGGCAATGGAGGGTGTTGTAGCGGTCATTACAGGAGTTGACCTTCCCATCAAATATGGCATTATGCCAACCAGCCAGGATGAACATGCGCTTGAGAATGAGAAAGTACGATTTGTAGGCGATCCAGTTGCTGCTGTGGCTGCCGTTGATGAAGAAACTGCACTTGCTGCGTGTCGGGTTATCGAGGTTGTTTACGAGCCTCTGGAGGCAATTGAATCGATAGAGCACGCGCTGCTTCCGCCGACTGATGAGCCGATTCACGATTACGCAGGGCCTGGGAACATTCACCGGATGGGAGCGCTCGAGTTCGGGGAAGTCGACGAAGGTTTCGCGAAATCCAGTTTTATCCGCGAGGACGTTTTTTTCTACGAAGGCAATACCCATCTGCCGATGGAACAACATAGCGCCATTGCAACCTATGTTGGCGACCAGCTAACTTTGTGGTCGTCAACCCAGAATCCACACTATGTTCACCGTGCCTTATCGAGGGTTTTCGATATGCCAATGGGACACATCAGGGTGGTGGCCGCACCGCACGGAGGCGGATTCGGTGGAAAATCGGACCCGTTCTCGCACGAGATGGCGGTTAGCAAGTTGGCAATGATCACTGGGCGGCCCGTAAAGTGCACTCTCACGCGTGAAGAGGTTTTTTATGTCCACCGTGGCAGGCACCCAGTTCTCATGTGGGTTCGAACAGGGGTTTCCCAGGATGGAAAGATTCTTGCCATGCACTTTCGAACAGCCCTGGACGGCGGAGCCTACGGGTCATACGGACCGGCCTCCATGCTCTATACCGGTGCGCTGCAAACGACAACTTACAACATTCCCGCTTATCGCTTTGAAGGCGTCAGGGTATTTACAAATAAGGCGCCCTGCGGTCCAAAACGTGGACACGGTACTCCTCAACCTCGTTTTGCACTAGAGCTTCATTTGGACAAGATTGCTGAATCTATCGGGCTGGATCCTGTTGAACTCCGTAGGCGCAACTACGTAAAGCCGTACAGCCGAACCATTAATCATCTGCGCATAACCTCTTGCGGGATCGAAGAGGTTACCGATCAGGTTATCAATGCGTCGCGCTACCACGAGCGAAAAAAGCAGCTGGGACATGGTATGGGTTTCGCGGTATCAAGCTACATGTGCGGAGCCGGACTGCCAATCTATTGGAACAAGCTTCCCCACAGTGAATGTATCATCCAGGTGAATCGCGGCGGAGTATCTCTTTATTGTGGCGCCACTGATATTGGCCAGGGTTCGGACACAGTGCTTGCCACTGTTGCTGCAGAGCAGTTAGGTCTTTGGCCGACTGATATTCGTATTGTCAGCGGCGATACCGGACTTACCCCTGTGGATCTAGGGTCTTATTCTTCCAGGGTGACATTTATGGCAGGGAATGCCGCACTTCAAGCAGCAAAGGAAATGCGCGACATCCTGGTAGAAGTGGTAGCGGAAAAGATGGAATGCAGCCCTGGCGATGTAATGGTAGGTGAAGGAAAGATAGGAGAGCTTTCCTTCGAAGATGCCGCTCTTCTCGCCCAGGAGCGTCTGGGTGTCCTTACAACCCGCGGCAGCTACACTCCGCCGCGAGATATCGGCGGCAAGTACAAGGCTGCTGGAGTTGGACCCAGCCCCGCCTACAGCTATTCCGCAGCAGTTGTTGATCTCAATGCAGATCCGTACAGTGGTGAGATTCGCCTGAACAAAGTATGGATTGCTCACGACATTGGACGTTCGATCAATTCGCTCGCGGTAAAAGGTCAAGTTGAGGGTGGCGTTTACATGGGCTTATCGGAAGCGATGATGGAAGGTCAACTTTACCGAAATGGTCTCCACAAGCAGCCTTCGATGCTTGACTATAAGTCGTTTACGTTCTTAGAGATGCCGGAAGTCGAGACATTTTTGGTGGATACGGTTGATCTGGAAGGTCCATATGGAGCTAAGGAAGCTGGTCAGGGTCCGCTTCTTCCGGTAATTCCAGCAGTTGTATCAGCTGTATACGACGCGCTCGGCGTTTGGGTTGACGAAGTCCCGATTACCCCGGACAAGATCATGAGAGCGCTTGACGCCCGCGCCAAGGGTCGTGAAGGCCGTTATGGGCCGAAAAAGTTCCCACAAATTTCCTATCCGCCTATTGTAAAGGTGCCTCCTTTCGATGCTACGTCTTCCGCGTTTTAGTTATCTACGGCCAGGATCTGTTGCAGAAGCTGCACAGGTTCTTTCAGAGTATGGATCTCGGGCGATGGTGATGGCGGGAGGAACAGATTTGCTCCCCAAGATGAAGCGAGGTCAGATCGAGCCAGAGGTCGTTATCAGCCTTGGCCACCTTGACGAACTCCGCCAGATTCGGGCCGTGTCAGATGGTGGATTTGAGATTGGCGCATGTGTGACTCTCGCCGAAGTTGTTTCCAGCTCAGAGTTACGGGCGGCATATCCGGGTTATGTACGCGCCGCAGCATTGGTGTCCTCACCGGCGTTACGCAATGCAGGCACTATCGGCGGGAACCTATGCGTGGATACCCGCTGTAATTATTACGACGAGAGCTACGAATGGCGTAAAGCTCTTGGATTTTGCATGAAGAAGGATGGAGACATTTGCAGAGTCGCACCGGCGAGTGCGACTTGCAGGGCAATTGCCTCATCAGATACTGCTCCGGCAGCAATGTCGATGCAGGCGACTGTAGTTTTGGTTGGTCCGAAGGGTATGCGAGAAGTCCCGGTTGCGTCGTTATACCAAGATGATGGCCAGTTCTACATGACAAAAGCAGCTGACGAGATTCTTGTCAGCCTGCGTATGCCAGATCCAGGCAGATGGAAGTCCTCTTATGTCAAGGTTCGCAATCGAGGCTCGATTGATTTTCCGCTTGCTGGAGTGGCGGTGGCTTTACAGTTGAGCGGGCCTGTCGTTGACGACTGCCGTATCATTATCACCGCCGTGGGTCCTCAGCCGCTGGATGTTAGCCATGCTGCGCAACCGCTTTTGGGAAACCGGATTGACGACACCATTCTGGAAGAGGTGGCAGCCGAAGCTGCCAAACCAGCCCGGCCTCTCGACAATGCCGACCTCTCCTATGTTTGGAGAAAACGCATGACACGGCGAGCTATCGAGCAGGCTGTTAGGGAAGCTGCCGAGGTCGCATGAATCGCAAAGCACGTGCGGGCCATGGCCGGAGGCAATTATGCCAAGTCAATGGAGAGGTTTCCAAGAATTATGAATGTACATGCCAGATGGTATCAAGCCAACCCATCTGGCACAGCGGTCCAATGTCCGGAGTTGTCATTTCCGGCCAAGGTAGATGAGAGATGAGCATGAACCTAAATACTCAGGCAGGTATAAAGGCAATTCAGTTGGAGAAATTGCAGGCAGGTATCGAAGAACTCCAGTCGTCCAACCTTTTTTACAAGTCACGGCTTCATGAGGTGAATTCCTGGAATGACTTTTACGACCTACCCTTTTTGACCAAGGCCGAACTTGTAGAGGATCAACAGCGCACCCAGCCCTTTGGGACCAATTTGACTTATCCCCTCGGAGACTATGTGAGGTTGCACCAGACGTCAGGAAGTTCCGGAGGAAGGCCATTACGATGGCTGGATACTGGAAAATCATGGCTCTGGTGGACTGGCCTTTGGGCTAATCACATCTACAAAGGGGCTGGCATAACCAGCGAGGACCGGATTTTCTTTGCATTCAGCTTCGGGCCATTTGTAGGATTTTGGTCAGCATATGCCGGCGCGGAGAGACTGGGAGCTATGGTGATTCCGGGTGGCTCAATGGGTTCGGAACAGCGGGTGTTGGCGATAAAAGAACTCGAGCCGACAGTCCTTTGCTCTACTCCTACCTATGCTCTTCGCCTGGCAGAGGTAGGTGCTCAAATGGGTATTGATCTTTCCAAGTCATCGATTAAAAAGACCCTTCATGCCGGAGAGCCCGGAGCCAGCATACCTTCGACCAAACGTGCGATCGAGACGGCCTTCGGTGCCAGTGTTTACGATCATACTGGAATGACCGAGTTGGGTCCGACTGGATTTACCTGCTCGGCGGGTGACGGGGTTCATTTCATCGAGTCAGAATTCATTTTTGAAGTAATTCCGATTGGTGCTGATCCAGATCCCCGCTCGACCCAATCCGAAGGTACCGGGGAACTTGTTGTCACTAACCTGGGACGGTTTTGTTCCCCGCTGATCCGCTATAGAACTGGTGATCTGGTGGAACTATCGCGCAATCCCTGCTCCTGCGGGAGTCTATTTGTTAAGGCCGTCGGAGGGATACAAGGACGCGTGGACGACATGTTCACTGTCAGGGGAATAAACCTCTACCCTACCCAGGTTGAGGAGGTCTTGATGCGCTATTCGGAGATTGTTAACTTCCAGATTAGACACGAGAAGATTCGTCATATGGACGAGGTGTCTCTGCTGCTGGAGACCAGGGATGGTACCGACAAGGTGGTGGAAAAGGTGGTTCTGGACCTGCGGCACTCTTTTGGGGTTCGTATCGATTGCAAGTGCGTACCATCCGGCACCCTGCCCCGTAACGAGATGAAGGCAAAGCGCGTGGTGCACGTGCAGAGCTGACAAATGGTTTGGGATGCAGCAACCTGGCAAGTTGCGCCTCCGGCTGATGCGTTGTTTTCCTGAGTTCTGCAGCCCAGCTGAAAGGGACTGGCAGATCAAATGACCAGGTGTCCGGTCGCGTACTGTTTTGCGGATGTTTTTGTAACCTGATGCTGATTCGTAACGGCATCCCGGTTCGGCTGTGTAGGAAGTCCCTGAAATCAAAGTTGGAGTACTGTACCATTAATCTTCAGATCTAAGAATATCTGGTGTATGACGATCCAGATAAACCGAGTGGTACGGAGATGAATCATGGCTGAGGAAGAGATTCACCTATCAGCTGGCTCGGGATTCCCGCCAGTGCCTGATGAAGGAGTGCGAGCTGAACTTCGACGCTGGCTGCGAATAGAGCCACCTTGGGCTGTCCAGTTTCGAGATTCCTCGCAAGAGTTTAAAAGGCTGTTCAGCGAACTGCTAGGGACTTTTTTCCTTGTACTGGTTGCGGCTGGGGCGCCTACGGTATCCGCGGCGGGAGCTGGCCTGATTGGCCGGTCGGCGGCCGTGACTGCACCGGGACTGATGGTGTTGGCAATCATATTGTTCATGGGAACAGTTTCCGGGGCTCATCTAAATCCGGTTGTAAGTATTGCATTCGCGATGAGGAAGGATTTTCCCTGGAGACGGGTACCTGGTTACATAGTTGTCCAGGTCATCGGAGCGGTTCTTGCCGGCCTGTTTCTTTATGGTATGTTCGGTAAAGTGGGAATGCTTGGAGCAACACTTCCAGGCAAAGGGATTACGGATTTGCAAGCCTTCGTGATGGAGGTTGTCTTGACTCTCGGCTTGGTGAGCACGATCCTAGGTACGGCGTCCAAAGCTCAGAACGTGGGGACTATGTCGGCAGTTGGTGTTGGGTCGTACATTGTTCTGGCAGGTCTATGGGCGAGTCCAATTAGTGGCGCCTCTATGAATCCTGTTCGATCGCTTGGCCCTGCAGTCGCACTGGGGGATTACTCACACCTGTGGGTGTACCTGGCGGGGCCTTTAATCGGGGCGGTATTGGCGGTCGGAGCCGCAATTATTTTGCGGGGTCCCGGAGGTCACGATCCCGAGGCACGGTTAGCAGCCCGGGGGCGCCTTGAGTAAAGACCTCCAATTCGAACTGTTGGTTGGAATACGGATTTATTGATAGAAAGGTCGGACATGGCCAAGAAAAAAACCGGTAAAAAGGAGTTATGGAAGAACACCCCTGACGAACATGATTTTCCCGCGGCATTTAGTTACCTGTCGCTGATTTGTGGAGAAAGGCCAGCGGAAGCACTGGTAAATGCCTTGAGGGATGCACCGACTCAGGTTCGTAAAGCCAAGGATCTGCTTAGGGCCAGCAATCTTCCGCTACTGCCCTCGAGCGACTTCCACGTAGCATTGGATTTGAGGAAAATTGCTGAAGGTACCCCGCTTTCACCGGTTCTGTTAGTCAGAGGTAATGCATCTAAGCTAGTTCACCTTACCGTAGCCGATGGATACCACAGGATTTGTGCTAGTTATCACATTAACGAAAATGAGGATATTAGCTGCAGGATTGTCGAGCCGAAGTTTATCTAGGATTTCCTGGCAACGAATGTAAAAGTTGGGCTAATCGCATATCCACAGTTAATTGTCCCATGAACTAGGGCTGGGCGCTTTCATGAGCAAGCCACTTCCTTCCCCGGAAATATAAGGCCTCTACTTCAGGGCCAGCGATTCCCGGCATGTCCTTTTTTACCTGGTAACCAATCCGTGTTTGAAGGTAAGCGAGGTGTTTGTAGCCTGTTGGGAACTCGCTCAATAGATTGCTGTCAAGCGTTGGCGACAGGCCTGGAACGATCGAATTCATCCGGTCCATTTCATATATCGGTTGCCTAAGTACTAATTTCCATTCATTGTCTATGCGTCTTAGAAAATCGTAGAACCTACCGGTGCAAATAACATCGCATTGAACACCTTCTACTTCGGCACGTTGGGTAATTGTCATCTTCGTTTGCGATATTGCACGGTCATCTGACAGATCCGTCGAAGTTCCTCCGAGAAAATGAAGAATCCTTACGCCTTTATTCCAACCGTCGATACTGGCCCGTATGAACTCTTCTGCTGAGCCTTGCGTCCAGGTCGCCATCATGGTTCCATCTTCTGACCAAAGGGTTCTGAATCGATCCCAGTCTCCCGCATCCCTCCAAAGCGCCCAGTTCTCCACTAGCTCGCGAATGCGTAGGCGTTCAATGATTTGATTCTCCAATGTCTCAGCCTTCCCGGAACTTCCTGCTTGTGACAGTATGGGATTTTACCTGACCTGGAATATCGGTTCGAGAAAAGTGAAGAGATTTAAATGTTACGTGCCCGCATTTTTGTAGGCGATATTTATTTGCGGTTTCCAGACGGATAATTCCGCGGACTTTTTGCATTCCGCCCCTTTTCTGGGACATTTCATGCCTGGGCGCCAGAGACTTTCTTCATAGGTAAGGGAGTCGTTTATGCCAGGAAAAGTTCGAATACTAATATAGAGAAGGAATCCATATTAAGTTTGTGATTGACTCATGCTGTTCGCATGCCGTTCAAATGCGTGTTCATGCTTCTAGCGGAATTTGTTTCGTTTGATAGCGAGATCGCAACGGTTTTTGCATCAATTTTAGGGGATATTTCGATGACTAATATAACAAGAACTTCGGCAAGTCACTATGAAGTTCAAAAGAATCGCCGTCAACAATTCATCGAGGACTGGCGAAATAACCACAGATCTGTAGTTCATCTCAAGGACATTGAAATGCACAGGACAGCCCGCGGACTGACTTGCGGTGTTTATTTAGGGAAAGATGGAGGCAATCCAGTTAGAACGGTGGATGCCGCCGCCCATGAAATTGATCCTGATACCGTGAGCACCATACACAGGCACTCTTGGGATGCGGTGATCCTCTGTATTGGTGGTAGCGGTTGGATCGAAATTGATCAGGCCAGGATCGACTGGGCGGCCGGTGACAGTATTCATGTTCCCGCATGGTCATGGCACCGTCACGGGAATGAGAGCGGGAATATTGCAAGGTTCATGAGTTTTTCAAGCGAACCGTTTGTTGATATTCTTGGTTTTGCGATTCTGGAAGATGGCGGCAACACTCCGCTCTCACAGTTGCCTGGATACCCGGGATATACCCCGACAACACCGGGCAATGATATTTATGCCAGAAGAATCAGGCGCCTTGCCGCAGACCAGGCGGAACATCGGCATGGTCGGTTGCATACAAGCTGGAACGATATAGAGTTCCGACAATCACCCAGGGGCACTCGTACCACCTTTTTGCTTGATAGTGCCCTCGGGTACAGAACCTCTGGACTTACTATGGCGATGTTTGAGATTGGCCCCGGTAGAGCTCAGTCCATGCATCGTCATTCAGGAGAAGCTTGGCTCTATGTCGTGGAGGGCCATGGACATTCATTTATCGGTGCTGAAGTTGACCAGGGTGAGAATTACCAATGGAATAAGGGGGATCTGATCGTAGTGGACCACTACTCTTGGCACCAGCATTTTAACGATGATCCTACGATGACTGCTAAAGTTGTGCGCGTACATATTTTGGACACGCTTCTCAACACCATGAATGCTCTGTGTTACCCAATGAACTTGTTGGAGGAGCCCCCGGATCATATCAGGAGTAAGCAAACCGGAGATCTGAGTACTATTTCATGGCCGGAAGTGCAAAGGCCGTCCTGGCCATAGGCAGATGAAGTTTCGCACCCATCCGCATTGGCTGTTGGCAGGTTATTGGGGGATTTAACGGCAATCTGATTCCGGCGAGTTCTGTTACCAGACGGAACGCGCTTTTAAAATCGGACGATTGAAATTTGGCGTCTTAGGCTTTTTGGAGAAACAGTCGAGAAGGTTGCCGTTGATTGGCATCCTCTCGACTGTTTGTAACGAATGACAATTGGTTACCTGAAGCTCTCCTGGAACTTGGTCAGTTCTGCCTTGCCAGGACACAGCTTGTTAAGAGGAAGATTGATAAGCGGTTCCTCTGTGGTCTGGTTGAGGTCGTGGATATCCAAAGAATCTGAATCGATGAAAAGTAGCCCTGTGGGTACCTCACCCCTGACTTTGGCCTGTTGGACGTAGTTCATCGCAGCAATTCGATCACGTGGGTCATAGTGTTCGGGTAATGTCCTGAACAAGATCCTGGAGCCATCGTGCATTGAAATACTCATACTGCCGTCAGTTGGCAGCTCCGCGGTAATCTGTTCCGACGAATGGAGGAATACCGAGTCGATCTCATTTAGCTCATGCTCTCTTGTGTACTTGTAGCTCTTGGTGGAACCCTGATGATTGTTGAACTGGATGCAGGGAGAGATCACGTCTACCAGGGCAAATCCGTGATGTTCTACTGCCGCTTTGAGAATCGGGATGAGCTGCTTTTTGTCGCCGGAAAAACTTCGGGCCACGAAAGATGCGCCAAGGCTCAGCGCAAGCTCGACGGGGTCGATAGGAGGGACTTCATTTGGTATCCCGCGCTTGGTGGTCGAGCCAACATCTGCGGTTGGCGAGAATTGGCCTTTTGTAAGCCCGTAGACGCCATTATTCTCGATGATATAAACCATATTTACGTTCTTGCGAATGGCATGCACGAGGTGGCCAGTTCCAATGGACAGTGAGTCCCCGTCACCGGAGATACCAATATGGATGTTCGACCTATTTGCGGCATTTGCTCCGGTAACTATTGGAGGCATCCGTCCGTGGACGGAGTTAAAGCCGTGAGCACCTGCAACGAAGTAGGTAGGTGTTTTAGATGAGCACCCAATGCCGCTTAGTTTTGCTATCAACTCGGGCGGGGTGTCTAATTCGAAGAACGTTTGCACTATCGCTGCGGTAATCGAGTCGTGGCCGCATCCAGCACAGAGTGTGGACATTGACCCCTCATAGTCCCGAACGGTCAGACCTAAGGCATTTGTCGCATGCGGTGCGAGCGGGATAAGCGGTTTGCGAATTGATGGCATTTTCAGTCCTTTAACTCGTTCAAGAGTCCCTCAACAACGTGCTCGGTGTTTATCGGGAATCCACCGTAAGACAGTACGGAGCGGAGCAGCTCAGGTGATGAACCTGTTTCCAAAATTATGAGGGACCGAAGTTGGGCATCCCTGTTTTGCTCTACCACGACGGTAACCTCGTGGGAGTCGATGAAGCTCTTTACCTCCGGCGGGAAGGGGAAACCACAGACTCGCATATAGTCCAGAGGTACCCCGTCCCTGTCAAGAATATCGATTGCCTCCCTGACTGCCATCTCGCAGCTACCGAGGGTTATCACCCCAAATCGTGCATCCGGTCGGTTTTCAACAATCGGCTTTGGGATATAAGCGGCAGCGGCATGGTGCTTTTTGGCGAGTCTGTCTACAACCTGAATATAAGGCTCCGAGTTTTCGGTGTAGCCGCCGAATTTGTCGTGACCTGAACCGCGGTTGAAGTAAGCGCCTTTAGTCGATTCGCCTGGAAGTGTCCGTGGTGTTACGAAGTCAGCGTCTTCATCTGCGTAGCGGTAGAACTTGGGCATTTCCTCCAGGTCTTCAGCCCGCAGTACTCTTCCGCGATCCCAGTTGTAGTTGTCGTCCCAATCAAGATTCGAGACGACCCAGTCATTCATTCCTATGTCGAGATCCGACAAAACTATCACTGGGGTTTGAAAGTGCTCAGCCAGATCGAATGCCTGGGCGGTGAAGCGAAAGCATTCGGCGGGGTCAGCCGGAAAGAGGAGTATATGCTTGGTGTCTCCATGAGATGCGTATGCGCACTCCATGATGTCTGCTTGCTGGACTCTGGTCGGCATGCCGGTGGAAGGTCCGGTGCGTTGGACGTCAATGACTACCGCGGGAATTTCGGTGTAGTATGCAAGTCCCAGGATTTCGTTCATTAGTGAGATCCCCGGTCCAGATGTCGAGGTGAATGCTCGGGCGCCAGCCCATGAAGCTCCTACGACCATTCCAAGCGCAGCCAGTTCATCTTCTGCCTGGAGAACTATGAAGTTATTTCTTACTTCGGTGGTTCCGTCGGACAGGGTAATCGTTTCGCGTCGATAGCGTGAACAGAGTTTGGCGAAGTTTTCTGCAACCGAAGTTGCCGGAGTAATCGGATACCATGCTGCAACAGTGGCACCCGCATAAACGCATCCAAGTGCGGTAGCTGTGTTTCCATCGATAAGGATTTTGTCCTTGTTGGCGTCTATATGCTCAACGCGGATCGGCAATGGACAGTTAAAGTTTTCCATCGCGTAGTTGTAGCCGAGTTCCAGGGCAAGATGGTTTGAGTTGCGAATCCGCTCGTTGCTCGAGTAGGTCTCGTCGAGTAGCTGAGACACTATCTTGAGGTCAAGGGTTATCGCTGCGGCGACAGCTCCGGCGTATCCGATGTTTCGCATCAGAATACGCTCCCGCGACTCCGGAAACTCCTCGGCAAATAGGCTCGAGAACGGAACGCCAAGGAAGTGGATATCGTCGCGGAGTAATT
>JABEUP010000094.1 GCA_013044365.1 Acidimicrobiaceae bacterium | reverse complement strand
GAACAGGATCCCTACCGCAGTCGCGCCGACAACCATTGCCGTTCCCATATCTGACTCAACGAGTACAAGAAAGGCAGCCAGCCCAGTAGCAAGTATCACCGGCTGCAACACTTTTCTCACGTCGTCGATCTCGCCAGCCCTTGTGGTAGCCACACCCGCTGCAAAAATAGCGATAGCGAGTTTGGTGATTTCCGACGGTTGCACGCGAAGAATCCCTATGCCAAGCCATCTTGACGATCCACCTACACTAACCCCGACATGGGGAATCAGGACAGCCACCAGTGCAAAACCACTCACCAACAAGAGAACCCCACGATATTTCATCAGAAACCCGAGGTCCATCCTGGTACCAATCAAGAATCCGACAACTCCCAGAAGCATCCACAGCATCTGCTTTTCAAAAAGCGAGAAGGCATTATGGCCGGACACCAAAGAAGGTACAAATGATGTGGAGAGAACCATCGAGATACCAATAGCCGTCAGTACCCCGATCAGAAGAACCAAGATATGGCTCTCGGGCCCAAACCCATCGTCAGCATCCAGCAGCCTTAGGAATCGCCTTGATATTCTCGTCCCTATACGTCCGTCGCGATGAGGTGTTTGCAATCCCGCGGTCATTTTCCGCCTCGCGTTGACTGCAAGGTCATGACAATATTTTTAAAATCATCGCCGCGTTCGCCGTAAGAGCGGTACCAATCGAAAGAAGTACATCCAGGCGAAAGCAGAACCACATCTCCCGCAGTTGCTAGGCTATGGGCCTGGCCAACCGCATCTTCCATCGATACCGCTCTAATCACAAGCAGTTCGGGAACTCCGGAAAATATATCTATAAGATCATCAGCGGAATCGCCGATCGCTATAAGAACCTTCAGCTTTGGAACCAGCGAGAGTAGCGGAGAGAGATCTATACCCTTATTCTTCCCACCGGCTATAAGCAAAACTGAGTCAAACCCGGAAACAGCTGCCATCACTGACGCCGGAGTTGTTGCTTTTGAATCGTTGTAGTAATCCACGCCGTCGATCGAACCAGCAAACTCAACTCTGTGAGCAAGCCCGCTGAAACCACGCACAATATCCGCTATTGACTCCAGATCCGCTCCAATACTGTACGCTGCAGCTGACCCTGCTAATGCATTTTCAATATCGTGCGGGAGAGTGCGTACCATTTCAGAAATGAAAACGTACGGCTCTCCGTAGGCAGTCAGTGCAGCGAGACCAGGATCAAACCCAAATTCAAAATCACCGATGCCAAAGCCAATTCTTCTAACGCCAGCCGGAACAATAATGTTGTTTACTATTGGATCCGAAGCATTAATCACAGCAATATCGCCTGGACCCTGATTTTCGAAAATTCTCGCCTTAGAACTTAGATAGTGGTCAATACCACGGTGCCAATCAACATGATCCGGCGAAAAGTTCGTCCAGACCGCAACTTTCGGACGAAAACTGGAAATTGTGGCCAATTGAAAGGATGAGGCCTCGGCCACGAAACAATCTAAATCATCTTCCACAAGAGATATGATCGAGGTCCCAATATTTCCAACAGCTTTAGCTCTGAGTCCAGCGCTGACCAGCATGTCAGTAATAAGAGTTGTCACTGTTGTCTTACCGTTGGTTCCAGTGACTGCCACGATGGGAACCACGGTGTGACGATACGCCAGTTCCAACTCGGAAATGGGTTCGACGGCAAATTCAAATACAGGATGGGCCCTGGGGACTCCCGGAGAAACCAACACCACATCGGCACGCTCAATATTCTGCTGGAAAAACCCGTCGATAGAACAAATCACCAGGCTTGGCTCCGGTGAACTCAACCCAGTAACGTCGTCGTCGTAAACGACCACGTGCGCCCCGTTTCGGATCAGGAATTCAGACACCGCTTTCCCGGTGATTCCGTATCCAATAACTACGGCACGTTTTCCTTCATAGAGCAGTGGACTCATTTGACAACCTGTCCAAGCGATAGGAAGTCCGCGTAAAAAAGACCGAGCGCCAAAGCTGTGAATAATCCTGCCAAGATCCAGAACCGTATGATCACTGTGGTCTCCGGCCACCCCAACAGTTCAAAGTGATGGTGCAGCGGAGCCATACGAAAAACTCGGCGGTGAAAAATCCTGAAGCTGGCTACCTGGATAACAACCGACAACGTGATTATCACGAACAGGCCGGCAATTATCGGCAGCAGTAAGTCCAGCCTCATCTCCAGCCCAAGCGCACCCAGTCCTGCGCCAATTGCCAGAGAACCGGTATCACCCATGAATATCCGTGCTGGCGCGGCATTCCACCACAAGAAGCCAGCACATGATCCCGTCATTGCCACCGCGATTATTGCCAGATCGAGTCCTGAACCCACACCGTATACCTGTACATGCCTGAACTCCCAATACCCAATAATTCCAAGAATTGAAAAGGCAAAAATTGATGAACCGGCTGCCAAGCCGTCAAGCCCGTCAGATAGATTGACGGCATTTGATGCCCCAATAATAACGAGGATTACAAAAATCACCCAGACAGGAGTAGGCAGATTGATCGCTAATGCATCGGTGCGTACAAAGGTAATCGTGTCCGGCAGGTCACCCAGATAGTGCGACCCCAGGGCAAACAGCAGGGCCACTAAAATCTGCCCTCCGAGCTTGCCTGACTTGGTCAATCCCAATGACCTGTGGTGACGTACTTTTATCCTGTCGTCAAGAAATCCGACCACTCCAAAGCCAACCACAACGAATACAACTAATAACCCGTCCGCGGTCCAGGGCGCCCCAAGTCTGGCATGGGCAATTAGATAACCGATGATAAAAGCTCCGAGGATTGCCAAACCGCCCATAGTTGGCGTGCCAGCCTTTGCCACATGGCGCTGAGGCCCCTCTTCACGAATTTGCTGTCCTATACCCCTTAGACCAAATGCCTTGATCAGCACAGGGGTTACTACAGCCGCTGCCAGCATTGCAAACCCGCCAGCCACAAAGATTGCGATCACTTCTGGCCGTGCCGTCGATAACGAAGAATTTCTCGAGCTACTTCTTGATCAGAAAACGCGACCTCATTTTGACCGATTGTCTGCCGTGTCTCATGACCTTTCCCGGCAATTACCACCACATCATTATCGTCAGCAATCGACAGGGCCACTTCTATCGCCTCACGCCTATCCGCCTTGACAATCACCTGCGACGATTCTCCCAGCACCGTCATCGCGCTCTTGGTCATACCTGAAAGGATTTCCTGGATAATTACAACCGGATCCTCGCTCCTCGGATTATCCGAGGTCAAAACGGTCACGTCAGCCAGGTTCTCTGCCACCTCGCCCATCAGCGGCCGCTTTCGCCGATCGCGGTCGCCCCCGCATCCGAATACCACTATCACCCGGCCCCCTTCGGGAGCAATGACTCGTGCGGGTACAAGAACAGCG
>JABEUP010000093.1 GCA_013044365.1 Acidimicrobiaceae bacterium | reverse complement strand
TTCAGCACTATTTTTCAAATGCTACGATAGGTACCGCTCCAAATCAGAATATTCGCGTAGTGATGACGGAGAATGACGGATTTCCAATAATCGTGACGGACGCTTCGCCTTTTACAGTGGCTACGACTGCATTCGCCGCCGGCTCAACTGCGCAAATCGTACGGCTCAGTACCGGATTATGGCAAGTCAATACCCTAAAGGCAGGCACAGGAACCGGCTGTAACCTGGTGTCGGCTTCCTGGATCACCGGACCAAGTATTTCAGAGGCGCAGGCAGTCGTCTCGCCTAATACCACCGCCTATTCAACTGAAACCAGTGCGAATGCGCTTCAACTGTGTACTCCGTCGCGCAGTATTTTTCTGAGAGGTCAAATCGAAGCAGCAGATTACCTGGGCAATCCCCGTACCGTCAACGTAGTTGACGTTGAAGATTATCTGCGTGGCGTGGTGCCTTCAGAGTCCCCGTCTGGTTGGGGAAATATTGGACCTGTCTCATCACTTCCAACCAGTCCCTCAATAGGTGCCAAGCCAGCTGGATTCCAGGCACTCATGGTTCAGGCAGTGGAGGCGAGGTCGTATGCTCTTTCGTCGCTCGGTGAATTTACTTCATCACCGGGCGGACCCAGCTATGCCGACATCTGTGACAGTACTCAATGTCAGGTCTATCTTGGTATGAATAACGAAAACAGTATCACCGACCAGGCAATCCAAGCCACTGCCGGCGAGGTTATGAGGATGGACGGCACCAACGCGATTGCCCGGACAGAGTACTCCGCCTCAACTGGTGGTTACACCTATGGCGGCACCTTCCCGGCGGTAATTGACCAATACGATGGAATATGCATCCCCTATGCATGTAATCCCAATCACGACTGGACAACTACGCTTCCGATTTCGACCATCGAGACCACCTATCCCTCATTAGGTACCCTCACCCAGATCCAGGTAACCGCCCGAAATGGTTTGGGAGATATGGGCGGCCGGGTGATGTCGCTGAATCTCATTGGAACAAGTGGAACGGTTCCGTTGGCTGGTTACACTTTCGAGTGGAATTTTGGCCTGAGATCTGACTGGTTCTCATTCACTGGTCCAATTGCTATCAACAATGACTCCCCTGGTCAGCCTGGTTCTACTACTTCAAGCACTGCCACCGGTCCCGGCAACGGTTATCTGATTGATGACGCCACAGGTGGGGTTGAAACCTTTGGCGATGCCGGTAATTATGGATCTATGGCTGGAAAATTTCTCTATAAGCCTCTCGTTGGTATGGCCTCGACTCCGGATGGCAAGGGCTACTGGATGGTGGCGTCTGACGGCGGAATCTTCACCTTTGGAGACGCCACTTATTATGGTTCCATGGGGGGCAAAGCTATATCCGCTCCTATAGTGGCGATGGCATCTACCCCTGACGGACGCGGGTACTGGCTACTGGGATCAGATGGCGCAATTTATCCGTTTGGCGATGCCGTGAATTACGGATCTATGGGCGGCAAACACCTCAACAAGCCCATGGTGGGAATGTGGCCAACCGCCGATGGCAAGGGCTACTGGATGGTGGCATCTGACGGCGGAATCTTCACCTTTGGAGACGCCACTTTCTATGGCTCGTTGGGTGCTAAGCCGATAAATCAGGGAGCGTGGGCAACATCGTTCTCTGCCACTAAGGACGGTTTAGGGTACTATATTTTGGACTCTCTTGGCCGCGTTTATACGTTCGGCGATGCCACCTATATGGGCGATCCGAACCATTCTGCCGGTTGGCATCTAGTAACCTACGCCGGAATTACAGTTACTCCCTAGCCCGCAGCTATAAAGTACGATTTTAGAAGGGGAGTTTCCGATTCACTGATCTAGGCATGTGTCTAAGGCCGAAGATGATCGTGCGAAATGACTGTGGTACCCAAACGATATCTTTGCCTAGCTCCATAGCTCTCAGAGCGGCAATTGCGACTTTTTCTGGGGTGGTAGACATTGGCACCGTTTTTAGCGATTCGGTCATTTTAGTTTTAACGAATCCAGGTCGAACCACAGTTATTTGAATTGGCGTATCCCAAAGTGCGTCGGAGAAGCCAAGAGCAAATGCATCCAGCCCAGCTTTAGATGATCCGTAAATGAAATTGGATCGCCGAACTTTTGCTCCGGCCACCGAGGAGAGAACGATTATCGACCCGGTGCCTTGTTTTTTCATTTTTTCCACAACTGCGGTAAGTGCCACCGCAGGACCTGTGAAATTAGTGGTCAGCACCCTCGATACTGCCATCGGTTCCGATTCGTCTGACGACTGGTCTCCTAAAATACCCGCGGCCATTATCAATAAATCCACATTAGGTACCAGGGACATAGACAAATCGGTTTGCGCTGCCACCTGGGTCAGATCCGTGGCATCGAATGATGCAACAAGTACTTCTATTTTGCCCAGCCCGCTAACCATGGAGGCACGTTCGTGAAGAGTGGTTTGATTTGGTCCTGCCAGGACCACTTTTTCCAGCCGGTGCTTGGCGAGTTCTTTTAGGATTGCGAATGCAATATCGGAGTTTCCGCCCAGCACTACCACATTCTGAGGTTTCTTGAAGGGGTCATTCAATGGTCTGTTTTCCTCGGTCTTTAGGGGGCCTATATTCCAAGGCGTCTCGATAGGTCGGATTGAATAATTCTGGTGGGATCAACGGATTTTAGTATTTTCCTGAATTCATCAAGGTGCGGATACATTAATTTGATCTTGTTTTTTGATACTCGCGCATCTTTGGCTAAGTAAACACGACCTCCGGCTTTAAGGATCATTTCATCGAGCTGGTCAAAGAGACCGGCCAAGTTGGCAGGCCCTACGGGAAGATCGAGGGCCAATGTCCAGCCTTCCATTGGGAATGAGATTAATCCAGCGTTAGATTTTCCAAAGCGTTTCAACACTGTGAGAAATGATCCTGCCCGGTTGTTTGCTAATAATTCCAGTGAGTTTCTGAGAACATCTTCTCGACCGAATGGTACAACGAACTGATATTGGATAAACCCCCGGGGGCCATAAATCCGGTTCCAATTACCAACAATGTCCAAAGGATGGAAGAATGAAGCGGCATGATGAATTGCACCGGTTTCTTTCCTGGGTGTTTTTTTGTACCAGACCTCGTTGAAGGCCTTAATCGTCAGTGAGTTCAAAAGTCCCGATGGAAATATATCCGGCGCTGAAAAGATAGTCTTTGGTTTGAAGTCGAGCGGAGTTTTCAGGTGTCCGCCCTCAAGTTCGCTCAAATCAGCATGGTTGCCGCGCGTCAGCACTGCCCTCCCAAGGGAAGAGCCTCTAGCGAGAGAATCAACCCATGCCACTGAATAGCGATACTTGTGGTCCTCGCTTTCCATTAGATCGAGTACCTCGTCAAGATTGTTTGTGCGGATTGTGTCGACCTTCATGTAAACCGATTCGATTCTAAGCATGCGAACCGTGGCATTCAAAATGACTCCGGTCAGACCCATGCCTCCGCAGGTGGCATTGAAGAGTTCCGGTTCATGTTCGCGGGTCAAAGTCATGATGCCGCTCGGTGTTGCCAAATCCATGGCGAGCACGTGGTCGGTGAAAGTACCGTCCTTATGATGGTTCTTGCCATGAACGTCACATGCAATTGCGCCCCCGATGGTGACATGACGCGTACCAGGAGTGACGGGGACAAAGAAACCTGCATCTGCAAATTCTCGCATTATCTGATCCAAAGAAGCACCGGCCTCGACTTTCAGGATTCCGCTTGACGGATCAAAATGAACCACGTGATTCCAGATGGTAGTGTCAATGAATGATCCGCCTGATAGTTGGGCGGCATCGTTGTAGCTTCTTCCCAGGCCTCTGGCAACCACTCCCGAGGATGAAAGGGCTTTGAGCATTGCCGGCCAATCTGAATTTATTGGCAATTCCAATTTTGAACTCATCCCGGGAGCTGTGCGGCCCCACCCTGTGAGAATCTTGTTATTATCAGCAGCCAAAGTGTCCTCTTTGTTCTTAGTAAATCGTCCTCAGTACTTTAATTTTTCGGCCATTCCTACCTGCTTAGGTAGATTCCAATTACTAGTACAACTATCCAGACCACGCCAATGACCTGAAGCAATCTATCGGACATAAGCACATCTTCCGGGGCGCCTCCGTGGCCCTGTTCTACCAGTAATGCGTACCGCAGGATGCCAGCGACAAAAAATAGTATCGAACTTTCAATCCACAAGGCGCCTTTCGGTGCCACCGCTCCCTTTTCAAATGCCCATAGACAGTATGCGGTGATTGCTACGCCAGAAGATAACGATCTGGCATAATTGAGGAAACCAATAGGGTATTTGCCCAGTGACGCTCTATGTATGGAGGCATCGTCTCCAAGAAGCTGGGTTTCCGCGTATCTTTTGCCAATGACAACAAACAGCGAGCTGAAAGATGCGACAATAACAAACCAGTTTGAAAGTGGGACATTATCAGCCACACCACCTGCTATTGCCCTAAGCAGAAAACCCAGTGCGACCACGAGGATATCTACTACCGGCTCACGTTTTAAAAAACTGGAGTAGGCGATATTCATTACCAGATAAATAGAAATAACTAGTCCCAATCCGATATCGGCAAATATAAAAGATATGGCCAGTCCGAACGCTCCAAGAGCAAGAGCCACCGCAATTGCCAATGGTATAGGTACTTCGCCGGATGCTATTGGACGGGTTGATTTATTGGGGTGTGTTTTATCTGCCTCGAGATCCATCACATCGTTTAGCAGGTAAATTCCTGAGGCGACGAGAGTAAAGGCGAAAAACGCGATAATTGAGGGCTTAATAATGCTGGAGTTAGCGATTGACCCTGCCGCGATTGGTGCGGCGAGGACAAGGAGATTTTTGACCCACTGTTTAGGCCTCGCAGAAATTAAAAGCGCACGACCTAGATTGCGTCTACGCCCAGGGCTGGCTTCAGTATCTTCTGTTTGCGTCATCACCAGTTGTTTTTCCTAATTTGATGGGGGGATCCTTATCGAAACTTCATTGCCGATTGGACGAAATGTCTTGTTCTACCTTAGTAATCAATTCCATCATTTACTGGGTATTTAGTTCTGTTGCAGTTCTAGGATTCGCAAAAGCGATAATGCTCAATACCCTCCAGTACACCTTGAGCGTGCCCGGCTTGTGCAAAGTAGATTTGGTGATGACCACGCAGGTGTTCTAACTCTGGACTGTAGTTTCCAACTACGACTCCCAATGTACGTCCTTCGAGCATCTCTTCATCATTGCCAGAGTCACCCGCGACAAGTATGTTCTCGAGAGGAATGCCCCATTTGTAGGATATATATCGGATAGCGCGGCCCTTTGACGCTCTTATCGGAAGAACGTCCAGAAAAGCTCCGTGGGAAAAGATCAGATTTGCTCTTAGGCCATTTGAGGAGAGCGCGTTTGCTATCTCCTCGAATGAAGGAGATTTGCGTGTCGATGTATTGTAGGAGATTTTGAACTCTCTTTGATGGGCCCGGGGCTGAAGAGTTAGGCCGGGTATATTTTCCAGTGCCTGGACTGTTTCTTGCCTCCGCCACGAGTAATGGATGTGGGTAGCCCACCCAAGGTCAGGTAAAAGTTTTTGTCCGTAGTGGATTTCGCTTCCGACCGAACTTACTATCACTTCCGGGATTGGAAGTTTGTTCTGGTGCAATACATTCAGTGCGTCCTGAAGTGACCTTCCCGTGGCGACGGCAAAGATAGCGTCTTTCTGGTGGCGTCCAATCCATTCGACGAGTTTTCTCAGCCCTTTATTTTCCCCCGTCAAGACATTGTCAATATCTAATGCCAGAATCTGGTTTCTATGTATCAGCGGAGGTTGGTGCAACCATTCAATCCTGCGGCGGGTTGACTTGCGACTGCCGTGAATGATTTGGCGAACTTCTTTGAGGTATTTTTCCACATGGGCATCCCATACGTAATGATTTCTAACGCCTGCAATTCCGTTGCGGGCCCACTGCCGCCACTTTGGGCCTGAGGCGATTGTCGCCAAGAGCGCGTCGGCGAGGGCATCATGATCCAGAGTTTCAACTAGAACTCCGTTGCGGCAGTGGCGAACGATATCGATGGGGCCGCCATCATTTGGGGCAATAATTGGCACGCCGCTCGCGGCGGCCTCAATGAGCGTCAGGCCGAATGCCTCCGTAATCGCAGAGTTGACAAAAACTCCTCGTCTTTTGGCTGCCATACGGAATAACGCCGGAACGTCATCTGGCTGATGATGCTTAGGAAGTGACACTTTGCCGTTCAGTGCATACTTGTCAACCAGCAGCAGCAGGTTTGTGAGAATTTGAGCCGCGCTTTCGTCGAGATTGGAAATTTCGTCTCTATTGCCCGCCACGATTACGAGATTGGCACGCTCTTGTAGCTCGGGATGCCTCCCGTATGCCTCTATCAGGCCATCTAGATTTTTGCGGCGGTCCGCTCGGGCGATAGTCAAGATCATAGGTTTACTGGGTTTGATCAGAAAGCGGTCCACTTCTTTATGGATAGCTTTTGAGGGACGCCATTCGCGCCCCGGAGGATAGAACCTGGAAAGGTCAAGTCCCGGGGGTATGACTTTGATCCTGTTTGGACGGGTACGGTCATATAGGCCATATTGCTGGTCAGCTTCCTGGCGGGTACTGGCAATGACCATGGCAGCCTGATCAAGCAGCTGTTCTTCAACTTCAATGCGTCTGTTTATACGAAACCGACGCTCGATCTGCCTATTAGTCATCCCACCTTCGAGAAGGTATTGCTGTTTGACTCTTCCAAGGGAGTGTCCAGTGTGAACAAGGGGAATATTAAGCATGCTGGAGAGTTGAAGCCCAATGTATCCAGCGTCGGCATAGTGGGTGTGCAGTATGTCAGGCAGCCTATTTTGAGCTTTGAAGAATTGTAAGGTTCGATCTACAAACTCGTCCAAATATGGCCAAAGAGCCTCTTTGCGGATGTACCGCCTTGGACCGCAGCGTAATCTAACTATCCGCGAATTATGCGACAGAACCTCTTCGTCAACCGCGTAGTCACTTGAGATTTCAGGACTCTCAACTTTTCGAGTCAGCAAGTCAACTTTTTCAACATTTTGGTTGTTAGAAAGGGCATGTACCAAGTCGAGTACATAACCTACTTGTCCACCCGTGTCTGGGTCGCGTCCTAATTCCGGTTCCTTGCCCCTAATGAGCCCGTGGACACTAACCATACAAAGGTAAAGACCTTTTTCTTCGATAAGAGTCTCTCCCTAATAGCCGATTTATTTTGTTTGGAGGTCAGATCACCTTTTTGAAATGTGATAGATGGTCACATATAGAAGCCAATGTCGATATTCTATCAATTCAGGGTATGGATTGGCAAGGCACTTACCAGGTTGTGCGGAGTAGGAGGAAAGTGTTAATCCCTTTGACCTGGAAAAACAAAGACTGATTTTTATCAGATTACTTTGGAACCAATAATGTTGGGATTCCGGGGGATTACCTATGCTCCGACCTCACCACAGACATCATTTGGAATCTCGACCAATCGGATCTTACTATCGCCGAGGAGAACCCGGTGCCTATACTTCGGGTACCAGAGCCTGTGGTACCCGAGCGGATACACGGTCTTGTTTACGGAACAAAAAGACATTGGAGGCATCATACGACACGGGGGCGACAAGGTTCGTGGCCTGCCGTACCCCGTTTCGGTGACCACACCCCAGTTGCCGGCTGTCCAACCCCACCAGGGTTCACGGATGTGATGAAGGTTTAGCGTGTCAATGGCATGGAACGTGGGTTGGCTCCAAGT
>JABEUP010000092.1 GCA_013044365.1 Acidimicrobiaceae bacterium | reverse complement strand
TCCCTCGATTGTCCGCTAAATTTACGCATTATCGTCCCAGTTCCTGTGCCTTATATATACTCTTACATTTCGATCTGAGATCGAACTGAATTTGCACTTAAAGTATCCTTTGGAAAACCAGCAATGACGTACTAAATCAATTCAAAGATTGAGACGAGCTGGTTGGAAAATATAAAATCAAAGGTACCATGCCGAACGAAATACGACTAGCGGTGCGAGCGATGCTAATTGACAACGACTCACGGTTGCTGCTTTTGAAGGGCCACGATTCGACCATTTCCGACTCTCATCATTGGTGGTTTACCGTCGGTGGAGGCATAGTGGCGGGTGAAACACCGGAGCAGGCAATAGGCCGGGAGGTTCTTGAAGAAACCGGTCTGCAGGTGGATAATTTTATAGCGACCCCTTTTTCGAGAACGTCTTCTTTCTATTTCGAAGGCCGACATTACCATCAACATGAAAGGTTCTTTGCCGCAAGACTGCCCTCCTTCAGCCCTAATCCCAAGCATCTTACTCCGATGGAACTTAGAAGCATTCTGGGTCACAAATGGTGGAGACTTGAGGAATTGATGCAAACCGGGGAGAGGGTTTATCCGGCCCAACTGAATTCCTGGTTGGCATTCGTTTTGAAGATCTTTCAGCTGGGATAACTCGAGCATCTTAATGCGGCTGAGCCACAGGGATAATTCAAAATAATGTACCAAAATATCGAAAGGGGTTAAAACATAATTGGACAGCTCCTGAAGGAGATGTCCAATTATGTTGACTAGTCAGGCCGCTGTAACTACGAGGACTTGACTGCCGCCACCAATTTTGTCAAAGAGTCCTTAGCGTCTCCAAAGAGCATGATCGTCTTTGGATCAAACATGAGTTGATTATCGATTCCGGCAAACCCGGGCCGCATCGATCGCTTCATGAAGACTATGTTCTTTGCATCTTCCGCGTTGAGTATAGGCATACCGTAGATCGGACTTCCGGGGTCAGTCTTTGCCGCCGGATTAACCACATCGTTCGCCCCGACGATCAACGCCACGTCAGCCAGTTTGAACTCATCATTGATTTCGTCCATCTCCTTTAACTGGTCATATTTAACATCAGCCTCGGCCAGCAGTACATTCATGTGCCCGGGCATTCTCCCGGCTACAGGGTGAATTGCGTATTTCACCTCCACGCCTTTCTTTTCAAGCAGATCGGCAAGCTCCCGGACGACGTGCTGCGCCTGGGCTACCGCCAATCCATAACCGGGAACGACGATCACCTTCTGGGAGTAGGACAATAAAACGCCGATATCATCTGCTGTCCCCGCCCTAACATTCTGATCCTGACCAGCTATACCAACGGTGGCCGATGACGACTCCGTGACCTTTCCAACAGCTGCAAACAGAACATTAGAGAGGGATCTGCCCATGGCATCGGACATCATCATCGTAAGTAGGGTACCGGAGGCTCCAACCAGGGTTCCGCCAACGATCAAAACCGTGTTACCGAGTGCAAATCCACTGGCGGCAACCGCCAATCCCGTAAAGGCGTTGAGGAGAGAAATTACGACTGGCATGTCGGCTCCACCGATTGGCAACACAAATGCCACGCCGAGAAGCAGGGAAACCAAAAGTAAAATCACCAAAACTGGTATGCTGGCACTGAAGCCAATGATATCCACCGCAAAGGCAATAATTCCAAGTAGAACTACTCCATTGACCACTTGTTGTCCGGAGTATGTTATCGGTACACCAGTCATAACCTCTTGCAGTTTGGCAAACGCGACAGCGGAGCCCGCGAAGCTTACAGAGCCGACTACGACCGAAAATACCACCGCGATGGCAAGTACTACCCCATGACTCGAACCTGAGATCAACCTGGTGTATTCGCCAACAGATACCAGGGCAGCGGCACCTCCGCCGACTCCATTGAATGCCGCAACCATCTGTGGCATTGCCGTCATCTTTACGCGACGCGCCATAACCGCTCCAACGAGCGCACCGATCACCACCGCAACCGTCATTAGTATGATCCTTGCGCCAGACGGATGGATTACGGTCAAAGAGGCCACTATGGCAATGATCATGCCTAACGCGGCTGTGAAATTACCCTGTCTGGCTCCCTTGGGTGAACTCAGCTGCTTCAGGCCGAGAATAAATAGAACTGAAGCCAGAAGGTACAATAAACTAACACCCTCATCAAGGGTCAAACCTGAAGCCGCCAATAAATTAATTTGAGACAACTGTTTTTAACCTACCTTTTCGCTTCCGCCTGGCGGCGCGGTTTAAACATCTCGAGCATTCGGTCAGTAACCACGAATCCACCCACAACATTGATTGTTGCCAGTACAACCGCAATAAGTCCCAACGTGACCTGGACAGTCCCCTGAGAGGCGGCAGTTACAGAAATGGCGCCGACCAAAATAATGCCATGTATAGCGTTACTGCCTGACATCAACGGGGTGTGTAAAATTGTCGGAACCTTTGAAATTACTTCAATTCCCACGAATGCGGCGAGAACGAAGGTAGTTATGTAGCCAATTAGCTCTGGACTCACTGTTGATTCCCTTCATTGCTGTTAGTTTCTTTAGCCGCGCCCCCGTATCCCAGCCGCAGCTCACCTGAGTGAGCCACGCAGGATGCGTTCACTAGTTCATCATCGAAATTAATTTGAAACTTGCCGTCTTTAGTGAGCGCAAGCAGAAGTGTGCTCACATTACGGGAATAGGTCTGACTCGCATGAACAGACACTGAACTTGGAATATCGAAAAGACCAACTACCGTGACTCCCTCGAACACTGATTCCACGCCAGGAACAGTAACCTCGCAGTTACCACCTGATTCGGAAGCCAGATCGATGATTACCGAGCCGGACCTCATCTTGGAGACCATGTCCTTTGTCACCAATATTGGTGCTTTTCTCCCAGGTACTGCCGCAGTAGTTATTAGGATATCTGCTGCGGCCACACGCTCAGATAACAGTTCCCTTTGGCGCCTTAAGTAGTCCTCCGACTGCTCTGCCGCATAGCCTCCGCTACCCTCTGAAGATTCGAGGGGTATCTCTATAAACTTTGCTCCAAGACTTTCTATCTCGTCCTTAACGGCTGAGCGGACATCGAAAGCTTCGATTATTGCCCCGAGCCTCCGAGCTGTTGCAATTGCCTGCAGACCGGCGACTCCGGCACCCATCACAAAAACCCTCGCAGGAGCAAGAGTCCCGGCGGCGGTCATCTGCATTGGAATAATCTTGTCGAGTCTTGCCGCACCCATGATCATCGCCTTATAACCCGCTAACGAAGCTTGCGACGACAAAGCGTCCATGCTCTGAGCGCGGCTTATTCTCGGCAACAACTCAAGAGCCAATGCCGTAATGCTGCCCTGGGACAATTGAGACAGAATTTCCGGATTCCTACCCGGGTAAAGAAATGAAACAAGCACCGCATTTGGAGGCATCAGTTTAACTTCATTTAGAGTCGGTGGCTGGACCTTTAATACTGCTTTTGCCTCTCTAAAGAGTTCAGCTATATCGCCTGTTACCGTTGCGCCGGCTTCTTGGTAGGCCAAATCATCATGATGTGATTCCAAGCCTGCACCTGACTGTATCCAGACCTCAAGTCCGGCAGCCTTCAGCCTTGGCACCAAATCCGGAACCACTGCCACTCTGCGCTCCCCATTGGCAGTCTCCTTTGGTACAACTACCTTCACCTGTAGTAACCCCCAATCGGATTGATCTGCAAATAATTAGTAACTTCATACCCGCTAGTAAAAACCCATATGCTATTGCGCAAATGCGACACTCACAGTGTGATAATTTCACTAACGTGAAATGTACTTTAGCAGGCCGAATCCAAGAACAAGAAATCGGCGCATTGGGTGAGACTGCATGAAACAACGAAGTTTCCAATCAAGTTTCAGACACTAGCTTACATCCATATTTGTTCGTATTCGATCCGTTTGTCACATCACTGTAAGTTGAAATGGTCTCATCACCACGGGACTACATGATCAATAATTACTTCATGTGTTACCCATTGGTACGACATGCAATCGAGTCAGACTGGAAATTTCACGAATCTTCCCTCAGAATTTGTTCGAAATTGGTTTGAGGCTGCCACCTCGGGCATTATTCAATGCTGGGGTCCGACTAGCAGAAATGCCGGTTCTGCCCAGGCGCTTTCAGATTAATACGAAAATGGTAGGACGGATAACGGGGGAAATAAGGCCGAGACTTGTGAGGTTAACCAAGTGTCGAAGGACCGACTCGCGCAATCTCCAACTGGCGAGTTCAATAATGGGCCACTCACTGGTTCGATCCGTAGCCTTATCAGTGTCATGCTGCGGATAGTTTTTTCACTGATGACCGCCCACGAACAGTATTGGCTGCTACAAAAATCATTTACTCTGCCAGTACTCGGGTGTAACAGGATAAAATCGGTTGGCGCTGCTGACAAAATGAGTTTGAGGCCGGTCAACTAACCCTCAGTAACGTAGCAAACTAAAGGTG
>JABEUP010000091.1 GCA_013044365.1 Acidimicrobiaceae bacterium | reverse complement strand
TCAAGCCCTTCAGCTTTGTCGAACTCTCGGCAAGAATTAGGGCCCTAATTCGTAGAGGTCAGCCGGAAAGGCCCACCGTACTGGTGGTTGGAGATTTGAGACTGGACCCTGCACGACATAGAGTGTGGAGGGCGGATAAAGAACTCACTTCTCAGATATCTCCAAGAGAGTTTGCACTTTTGGAGCTGTTTATGAGAAATCCCGGAAGGGTGCTCAGAAGAGAACAGATTATCGACCAGATATGGGGTCTGGAAGGCGACTGGTTTTCAAATGTTGTCGATCAATATGTGGCTTATCTGAGGCGGAAGGTGGACCGCCCCTTTGATCGAGACGATATCGAGACGATACGGGGCGTCGGTTATCGGCTCAAGGACAGTGGCAGATAGGATTCAGGTGCCAATAAAGCTTCGCTTGGCTATTTTATTTTCACTTGTTACAGCCATAATTGTTACGGTCGGTTCTGTTCTTTTTCTGCACCAGGTTTCTTCTGGACTGCAGTCGTCTTTGACCGCTGGACTCCGAACCAAGGGGTACATTCTTGGTCAAAATATTTCCGGAGGTTCACAGTCTGGACCGACCGGATCATCTTCAACTCAAGACGTTCCTTCCAACCTGAATGGTCCGGATACTAATTCGGTAGAGGTCCCGCTTCCAGGCCTGCCATTTTCTGTTGCTGCACCGAACAGTTTGGTCACCGCAGCTCAAATTCTAAATAGCAATGGCACTGTTTTGGAGTCGTTCGGCGTTCCCGCATCAGCGCCACTCCTGGGTGCTTCCCAGAGCAATAGTGCCGCCAGTCATGAACTAATTATAAGAAAGTACCTTTACAAAAAGCTCACTCTTCTTCTTGCCGAGCCCGTGCCAGGTAGCAGCGGACAGGTCGCCGTAATCGGCGCCTCGCTAAAAAACATTGACTCAAGCGTCGAAAGACTAAAGGTTGAGCTGGTACTTTTTGGAGCGCTGATGGTGCTCATCGCGGGTTTAGTTGCCTGGGCTCTGACTGGCGCCGCCTTAGCTCCGGTGTCAAAGATGAGACGGCAGGTGGAGGAGATATTTGAACTAGGTCAGTGGAGTTCGTTAGAAGTCCCTAAAACCAAAGATGAGGTTGCCCATTTGGCAAAGACGCTCAGTGAACTCTTGAGGCGGCTTGAAGAGTCAATAAGCCGTCAGAGGGGATTCGTTGCTGTTGCCGGTCACGAACTGAGGACGCCGCTGGCGATTCTGAAGGGCGAACTGGAATTAGCTCAGAAGTCTGATAGAACCGAGTCTGAGCTACGCTTTGCGGTAGCTGAGGCACTCGATGAGACTGAAAGAATTATCCGACTTTCTGAGCACCTATTGCTTTTGGCCCGCAAAGACGAAGGGGCAGCAATAGTCACGCTTGAAATGAAAGAGATGGCTCCCATTCTGGCCCGATCTATTGATGATTTTTCAAAGGTGGCAACAGAGCGCGATGTCTCCTTGATGTTGAACTGCAATGAGTCGGTAATTTGCGGGATGGACGAATCGGCTCTGCGACAGATTATGGCTAATTTGCTTGGCAACTCTCTTAGATATTCTCCCTCTGGAACTGTCATTCAAATAACTTGCGAATATCAGCCAAGTTCGGTTGTTCTCGTAGTAAAAGATCAGGGACCCGGTTTCCCGATAGATTTCATTCCCCTAGCCTTTGAGCGTTTCAGCAGGGCTGACGAACATCGCGACCGGGCATACGGTGGATCTGGTCTCGGCCTTGCTATTGTGAAATCGCTTGTTGAAGCCCTAAATGGAAAGATCTCGGCTTCGAACGGAACATCTAGGGGAGCCCAAATAACCATGAAATTTCCGATCCCTGATTTCATAAAGGACCATTAATAATCCGTTACATCATCTTCACATAATGTCCGTTTATGTTGAAATCGTACCCCGGACATAGAAGGAGAAATGTTATGAAACTTAGACATAAGATTGCGATCGGAGCACTGGTGGCGCTACCAGTTCTTACTGGTGGTGTCGCGTATGCGTCGACATCCCATTCCAACTCTTCTGTTCCTGCATCTGTGAATGTGAACGCTACAACGCCGCTGACTGCGGCGAGTCCTGAAGCTACTGTTGACAGCGGTCCAGATCTCAAGGGAGGCCCAAACCTAAATAGTGGTCCGAATGTCAACGTTCAGTCAGGAAGCCAGTCCACGGTTGGTGTAGACACCACCACAGGTAGCGCTTCTGCCTAAATCACCAGACCGAGAGGTTCATTAGACCGTTATACATTCAAAAGTTCCTCTCTTAGAGAACCCTCCGGCCTTGGTCGGGGGGTTCTCTATTTGGGGGTTACTGGTAGATCAGTAAAAGGTCTGGCATGATGTGACACTCTCGGTGGTCCTTCCAGTTACCAGACAATACGTGATTGACATGACCGTGGTTCAAGCGTTTGATCGATCTGTGCGACAAAGCCCGTTCGTTGGGGAGGGGAAGAATAGCGCCAACGGCGAAGCCGTAACATGCTTTAGGACAATATGTGAGAATACCTCCTATGTTCTCGATTGCGATTTCCCTGAGAGTGGATTTGCAAATTATTTCATGATTTCAAGCGGTTCTACGAGAATTGCCAACGATAATTCATGGTCATGCCAATCTCGTTTCAACCAGACGGATCTGGGTCTGCAATAGTGTGATTCTGCTATTTGTCGGCTACATCATTTTCACATAATGGCCTTCTAGTTTTGCAATTGTCCAAGTCACAAAGGAGAGACAAATGAAGCTCCGACACAAGGTCGCAGAGGGTCTGTTTCTATCAGTACCATTTCTAATGTTTGGAATTGTATATATGTCGGGTTCCTACTCGACCGCGTTGCTGGTGGGTCTGTTTCTGTCAGTGCCACTCCTAACGTTCGGAGTTGTCTGTGCGTCGGGTCCCCGCTCGACCGCGCCGGTTTTTAGCAGTGTAAATTGTGAAGCGGAGGTTCCAGCAATGCTAGAGACTTGGAAATCTGGAACTGTTGATGCTCCAGGCGGCCTAGACATGGATATCGGGTCCAAAGTCTAAGTGGAGCTAATGCCCGAAGGGGCTCCTTTCCATAACTGAGTCAGTGTGGTTTATTTAACTGGTTTGGCCTAGTATCTCCCGTGGAACGGTATTGGAAGATGATGTTTAGCGGGGGTGTATGGCTAAATATCAGGAATTTTTCGGAAGTATCCGAGACCACTCGTAATTATGGGGCATTCACCTTGAATGTTAATCTAATAAAAGTCGTATCGTTCCGGAGGAACTAGTGTTTGTGTAGGCCTGAGTCTTGTGTTTGGAGAGTTGGATTTATCTTCCCGTGGGTGCCGTATCCTACCGTTGCAAGACGGAATCTGTTTCGCTCCCCCTTAGCCGCCGGGTTCTCTCGCGGACCAGCACAAGACGGCAATATTTCCAGGTAAGGCAGATTAGCCTGCAATCCAGCCAGAAAATAGCGGCGCTGGACAGGCTGTCTGTGAAGATGCCATGTCGGAAGATATTCGGCAATGAGACAACTTTTTGCTGTGATACACTAGCAATACGAAAAGACGGTGAGAAGTAAAGCGGTGTGGAACTGAGGATGATCCCACCAGGTGACACAAGCGGAAACCACAGAGTCTGATGGGCCGAATTTGCAGCTCGGGCTTTACTTTAGCAACAAGACGCCACACGCAATCAAGCCTGTCGGCTCTCGCAAAATCGGGGAGCTTTGACAAAGATATCCTTGTCTCTTGACGGCTTGCCAGCTACGGTGATATGTGAAATTCTGTAATATCCTCGGCTTATGCCAATTAAACCCTACCGGGGGAGTTATGTTTGGAAAGTTGGGTGTTCGTATCATCGACCGCCAATTTCGCAAAAAGCTAGTCGTCAATATGACACGCCTGCCGTTCTCCGACCGCCGATTCTGGATAGCACAAGCCATGGTGGCAGTTGTGTTTTTAATACACCTCGGCGGAGATTTTGCTCATGGCCAAACAATTATCCCGGTTCCCGGTTTTGTATGGGTTATTTTGCTTTTCGTTCCTGTTGTTTACGCCGGGCTGGCCTTTGGCCTTGTTGGATCACTGACTGTGGCGGTAGCCGGTATTATTGTGCTGGCACCTTCCGAAATATTGGCTCGACACACAACCCTGGAGCTTTGGGGGGCTTGGAGCATATTTGCTATCGTGCTCATCATCTCAGTCATGCTGGGAATCAGCTTCGAAGAATCACGAAGAGCCGCAAGTGCCTGGGCATTTGCCGAGGTGCTAGCCAAGAGCGAGGAGTATTTTCGGGTCTCCTTCGAGAATAACATGGCCCCTATGGGGGTAGCGGATTTGGATGGAATCAACGTGTGGGTCAATCCCTCATATTGCGAGATGGTTGGACTAACCCGGGAAGAACTGGTCGGGAAAAGCTTCCTGGAACACACTCATCCAGAGGACCGATACATCACCGAGACCATGAACCGCCGAGCGCGTTCAGGCGATGAGAACCAGGTGCGTTACACCAAACGCTACGTGCATAAAAACGGTGGGGTGATCCTCGCCGAGGTTTCGAGGTCATTGGCCCGGGACAGAGACGGCAACCCCAGCTACGTAATCGCGTCGATCCGGGATATCACAGAAGAGAGAGCCCTTGCCGATCAGCTGTCCTATCAGGTGCTGCACGATTTCCTTACCGGACTGCCAAATCGTGTGCTGTTTCAGGACCGCCTCCAACGAGCACTCGATAGGGCCGCTCATCAGGGCGGTCGGTGCGCGCTTTTTCTGATGAACCTTGACAATTTCAGAGAAGTTAGCAATGCCCTTGGGCACCACATTGGTGATCAACTGCTGATTAATCTGGCACACCGCCTCGAGAAGGTCGCCCGATCATCGGGCACGTTATGCCGCTTTAGGAGTGACGAGTTCATTTACCTTGAGGAGGGACTAGATGACTTCACCGAGATTGAGGAGATAGCCGAGAGTCTGCTCGGCACTCTCTCTGAGCCCTTTCTTCTTGACGGTACCGCCATAGAACAAACCGCGAGTATCGGTGTGGTGATGTGTGATGTTGCGGACAAGGCGGATTCGGATGTAGTCCTGCAAAATGTCTTTACGGCGCTTTACGAAGCCAAACGTCAAGGGAAGGCTCGCCATGTTCTGTTCACCCCGGATATGGGCGAGCGGGTCTCCAGCCATTTTAAGCTTGCTCAAGACCTTACCTATGCCGCCTCGCGTTCCCAACTCTCGATGCACTACCAACCGATCATGAACCTTACGACGAACCAGGTCGCAGGGTACGAAGCCTTGATGCGATGGGAGCATCCAGAACTGGGATCGGTGCCACCAGATGTATTCATCCCGCTCTCTGAAGAGAGCGAACAAATTTTCACGCTCGGAGAATTTGCGCTTGATGAAGCCGCTTCCCAGGCCGCAACTTGGAAGGCGGTGGAGCAACATGCCAGTCTCCCTTATGTCGCAGTCAACCTGTCTGCCCGCCAATTCCACGATCCGAATCTACTGACAACGATCAAAAAGGTACTTGAATCGAAAAAGCTTGATCCGAGGCGCCTGGTTCTTGAAATCACCGAGACCGCCATTCTCTCTGACATGGATTCTGCAATGCGAGTAACCGAGAATCTCAAACGCATGAACATACGCCTGGCTCTCGATGACTTTGGCACAGGCTACTCGTCGTTCTCATACCTGGCAAGACTTCAGCCGGACATAATAAAGATAGACCGAAGCTTCGTAAGTCCTGTGCACGCGAGTCGATATACGGAGCGGCTGCTGGAGGCAATGGTATCGCTTTGTCGGACTCTTGAATTAACAGTTATCGCCGAAGGGGTTGAAACACAAGATCAGCTGGTACAGCTTTGTAATCTGGGCTGTCAGTATGGTCAAGGGTTCTTGTTCTCACCTGCAGTGCCTACCATCGCAGCATTTACGTAATAGTGGGTATAGCCGTGGGAAGAGCGTAAAAGGACGTCTGCACCCTAGTACTGGTGGCTGACCTTAGATGTTCAATGGAGCAGCTCAATGGGTTAAATTCTGCGTAAACCGGCCAAGGACTTGATATACCTTGATGGTGGATGGTGACCTGGTATTTAGCGCTAAAGTGTTCAATCGACTCGACCTTAGTTAACAACACATTTAGGGACTCTTGGGATTAGTATTCCTATGATTTCCCGGACTAGGCAACTTTAAAAATCACTCCTTACTTTATGTCTTGAAAACCGGTGTCGTAGGTCGGACGAAAGTCGGAACATCAGGTCTATAACATTTCAACCAAGCTCCGCGGTCCAAAAGTGTCGCGCTGGTACAATTTGCGACATAAATCGTCATGGCGTCATTGTGGTAAATATTGAGGGTTTGATCTCTTCGCGGAGTAAATGCGCTGAGGAACTTTTTGGCTATTTCATCAACGATGTTATGTGGGAAAGAGTCTGAACTTTGTTGTCCAGAAGCAGTATCGCGATTGGCATTGGATTGGATTCCATCGAGCAATTGCCGATACCAATTTCAAAGATCTTGCTTGCGGTATTCCAGTACTTTGCTCAAATGGTGAGGTCAGCTATTTCGCGGGCAGACTGCGCGTGCTAATTGATGCCCCGCGAAATGCGGTAGCAGCGGTCCCCATCTTTACCCCAACGCGGGGAAAGTTGGCCTTCGACCGTGTTGCAAGAAAATGACCAATAGCCCTAAAATCAACGTGGCAGAACATATAGCCAGTTCTTGCACCGTGAGTTTCGCAAATGAGATTTTCAGGAAATCATAGAGTGCCGTTCCGGGAGTTTAGGCGTTCGTGATTCCCGCGCCGCATCTATACAGCTAACACTCTGACCTGCTCCTGAAATCAAGCAAGGAGTATGGGAATGTGGTCGTGTTGAGATAGTCGACTAATTCCTTTGTCACTGGTTCAATCTTGGGAATGAAGCGATTGTGGGTTACTTGAGATCGTCCCTGTTTC
>JABEUP010000090.1 GCA_013044365.1 Acidimicrobiaceae bacterium | reverse complement strand
GGCATCCGGCCTGTTGTTCTCAATCGCAAGGTCAAAAACAACATCTGGAACGATTCCCAGAGCCCGGGAGATACTTGATCCGACCTCTAAGTGGTCTGGCAGAATCATCAATCCGCTTTTGTCATTGCCAAGGCCGAGCTCGATTTAGGAACAGAGCATGCCGAACGATTCAACCCCGCGCATTTTAAGCTTGGTGATTAGAAATTCACCCGGAAGATTGGCACCGATCTTTGCCAAAGGAAACTTGTCTCCAACCTCAAAGTTGAAGGCCACACAAACAATTTGCAGAGGCTCATCCTCATCGGCCATAACCATAACCCGTCTGATCTTGTCAGCACCATCGATTCTGTGGATCTCGAGTACTTGAGCCACAACGACTTCACCGAGTCCCGTCCCAACCCACTCCACTCCCTCAACCACAAGACCGAGATCATTTAGCGCATCCGTCAACAACTGAATCAAACTGGAACTGGGAGTTGACGCGGCCCCGTTCGACTCCAGTGTCCCAAATGGAGCAAAATCACAAAGCCAGGAATAAGGAACTTTCATGTATCGATAACCTCTATTGCTAAAACTGGCGGAGAAACCGAACGTCGTTATCTAATAAAATTCGCATGTCAGAAATGGCATACCGCATTTGAGCCAGCCGATCTATGCCGAATCCGAAGGCAAAGCCGCTCCAAACCTCCGAATCCAGACCAACCGACGCGAATACCTTGGGATCGATCATGCCACAACCACCCAATTCGATCCATCCGGTGTTTGAACACGTCCTGCACCCAACACCTTCACAGATTGTACAGGTAACCTCGAACTCCGCCGAAGGCTCAGTGAAAGGAAAAAATGCCGGCCGCAACCTTGAGACAATGCTTGGTCCAAATATGGCTTTGGTGAATGTTTCTATAGTGCCTGCCAGATTGGCAAACGATATATCCTTGTCCACTACCAGGCCCTCTATCTGATGGAATACTGGCGTATGCCGTGCGTCGGCAGTGTCTCTGCGATATACCCGACCTGGCATCACTGCATAAATCGGCGGCTGTTGGGAGGTCATCACCCGGATCTGCACAGGAGAGGTGTGGGTCCGAAGCAGCATTGATTCTGGATCACCAAATTTCAAATAAAAACTATCCTGTCCCGCACGGGCAGGATGGTAAGGAGGAATGTTCAGAGCCTCAAAATTATGCCAATCGGTTTCGACTTCGGGACCCTCTTCCACTGTAAAACCCATTCCAATGAAGATGTCCTCGAGTTCTTCCCGAGTTCTTGTGATCAGATGTTTTCGTCCCGCCCGAAACCCAGAGTCGGTAATGATTTCGGAAAGATCAAGTTTCTCGTGTTCTAACTGGGTATCCCGGGTCTTAGCCACCAATTTGCGAAATGCTTCGTCGAAATCGCCTTTCATCTCACTGCGCGCCTGGTTAATCACAGCACCGGCAGATTGGCGCAAATCCTGATCAAGCGACCCAAGCTGCCTGTTCAAAAATGCGACAGAGCCTTTCTTGGACAAAACTGCTATCTCCAATTCCTTGAGACTTTCAATACCGTCAATATTCTCAAGCGAGGCATAAAAGTACCGTTTAACCTCATTCACCTCGTCAATTATTTCCTGCAACGACAGTTGGGACACCTAACCAAACTCCTAAATGCGACTGCGGTCACCAAGCCAGGATTAGACATTGAAAATATCATGCTTCAGCCAGGACATGATACAAACTAGCACCCAGTTTGATCAGTCCCTAACTCGAACCGGGTTTGCGGCGAATCCAATCGCCAGGGATACCGAATCAAATGAACCAAAATGGAGGTTGGCGAAAACCTGGCCTGATAATGAACATGCTTATTATTTCTGGGAAGCTAGAGTGTCAGTGTACCGATCTAATAACAGGACTCAGTGTTGGCACATCGAATGCACTGCAAATTTAATCACCATTCCTGCCCCCAATTTCAAATTCATTCTCTGTATGATCAAGTTGGCTACCATCAGCTGATTTTATTGGCATCACGATATGATATCGGAATATTTAATTGGCCAAATTAGGATTTTATTTGACACCAAGTGATTCACCTGGATCCATTTGGAAGGCCTATGTCTAAGTTGATCGGCGATTTTGACCAGACTAATTTCAAACTGACCCATAAAGGCTATACGGCAGTCCCTTACCAAATCAAGAACTGGCTGATTGGCACTTGGAGGAAACTCATGCAGCTCCCGCCTGAAACTGCGGATATGTCGCTGTATTTTGGTTCTTCAATCTTTGCATTCCTGACCTACGAAATCTCTAACATCGCCTTGTACCGGTGGTGGGGCGAAATGGCAGCGATTCCCTACCTGCTTGCATCTGTGGCATCGCTTCGAAGTGTGGTTCGCCCGCCCCGCCGGCCCCGCGGTACCCGGATCGTAATCGCGAGCCTAGTTTTCCTAACCGCAGTTCTGGTTCCCCTGCTTGCTCAGATCCTTGCCCAGGCAGGTTCTCTCGGAACTATCGCGCATGCCCAACCGGAGGTGCTTGTAATAGAAGCGGCAGGTTCGCGTCTCCTTTCAGGGCAGGCTCTTTATCCGGTGATCCATACCGCCAGGCTCACTGTTCCCTCAACATCGTCTGTGCCATTGACAAATGCTTTTTTCCCATACCTTCCCGGTATGGCACTATTTGGAATAGGTAGCGCCCTGATACACACTCCCAAAGCACTCGGCGACCCCAGAGTAGGGTTTGTGCTTATAACACTCGTCGCTTCGGGATTAGCGGTAGTTTGGCGGCCCAAAACACAAAGATCTCCGATGCTAGCTTTCCAGGCAATGGCGATCCTGCCAACTGCAGCCTTGCCCCTGGTGACCGGCGGCGACGATATTCCAGTTGTCGCTTTGATGGCGCTTGGGATTGTCCTCCTGGCTCGCCAACGTTGGTGCTGGTCAGGAATAGTGCTTGGAATCGCTGCTATTTTAAAGTTCACGGCATGGCCACTAGTGATAATCGCAGCAATAGCACTAGC
>JABEUP010000089.1 GCA_013044365.1 Acidimicrobiaceae bacterium | reverse complement strand
CATTGAAAAAACAGCGCAGAACCCGATCAGCCGCCCATTGATACGAGGTCCCGTTTGGTATCCACGTCTAGAACTTAATCTCTTTCAACCAGACACTTGCGCTGAATCGACATACCTACCGTCTTACTAGGGAATGCAAAGGAATTGCGCAAACAACTACAAAACACCCCCGGACAAGCACGATCCAGAGGCTGGTTCATAGATTGGCCGAACGAAGACACGATTGATCGACTATGGTCTGACCATGTCGGCGTTTTGATACCAGCCCGCGGGTCCGTAAAATTGTTAGACAGTAGCCTTGATTTTCTTAGCGGCAACTGCACCCAGTGCCACAATAATCACCAAAAGTAGAAGTTTTTTCATAACCCAAAAGGGTAGTGGCATAAATCAGCCAATATGCCAATAGATGAACTTTTTAATTAGACGCGACTTAAGACTTTAAAACTCTGGCTAAGTTAGAAGCACAAACGGAGGTGTATGAGCACCTGGTGGGCTCCGCCGCCTTCAAAGCGGCTGGGACGGGTAAACCCTGTCCGGCGGGTTCGATTCCCGTCCACCTCCGCCACAAGGTAATTTGGCTCTTCAGCTTTTAGCGGGGTGAGCGAGTCCCAGGTGCCTCTTTAGGTAACCACTATTGAGTCGAGAACTCTCCAGTTGGGCTTGCCGGCATAGAGTAGCGCTCGTATCCGATAATTCGGCTCTTCGGGTATTTACGGGGTGAGCCAGTCCCGGGAAATTTCTTAGGTAACCACTATTGAATCGAGAACTCTCCAGTTGGGCTTGCCCGCATAAAGCAGTGCTCTGATTCTGTAGTTCTTGAAGTTGCGAAACCCGAATCCGACTCTTTTTACAACTTTGATGGCTCTCCGGATATTTGCGGGGTGAGCCAGTCCCAGGGAATTTCCTTAGGTAACCACTAATTTCTCAGCAACTCCTATGGATTTTCCCTTGATTTTTTGTCAATTGCACGATAAAACCTTTATTGGGCTAAATTTTCCAGGAGTGAAGTTGGCTACGGCAAGATTTAAACCGTTATCTTTACTTTTACTCACTGGAATTGGATCTCAGCATGCTTGCCGACAGACCAAAGTAGGATAGTTGAGCTAAATTGAGAATCAGTCGGATGTACCTCATGGACGAACACAACTGAGTTTGAGCCTCGCTTATGAAATCGAATGGAGTGCCTATGTCCGAGAGATTAGAGGTTGAACGAGCAATTGAAAGCCTGGGAGATCTACGACTAATCGACTATCACCTGGCTGGCAATGAAATATACGTCCAGGTCGAAACTCTGAGAAAGCCCGTCTACTGCCCGTCATGCGGCAGTACTGCAGAACCAAAAGATCGCAGAACTTCAACTATTCGCGATATGCCAATTGGTAACAGGCCGTTAGTAATTTTGTGGAAAAAGAGAGTGTGGAATTGCACCAATAAAGAATGCGCTCAGGTCACCTGGACTGAGACTGCAAACTTTGTCAGTTCGCGGCACTCTCTCACTAACCGCGCCAAGCGCGACCTGGCACGACAGGCATTGGTTGACAAAGTTTCAGTCGCCCAATTGCCCCAGAAATGGAAGGTTTCATGGTCGACGGCGATGAGTTCGATACGGGAAGTGGAAGACCAGGTAAAGGTTCCAACTCAATAACTGTACTCTGAGAAGAGATAGCTTATTTAGACGGTAAGAAGGTCCCTGGCACCAGTGTCGGATGAGGGGTGCCGCAGCTTCGACATGGCCCGTGCCTCAATTTGGCGAATCCGTTCCCGGGTCAGATTAAAATGCTCTCCAACTTCCTCGAGAGTTCTCGGCTCTCCCCTGTCGAGGCCAAACCGCAACCGCAAAATCTCCCGCTCCCTCTCATCAAGGGGAGCAAGAAGCCGAGCAATCTCCACCGGAAGAAGCGAGGTAGCGGCAACTTCAAATGGCGATTCTGCGGAACGATCCTCGACGACGTCTCCCAATTCAGCGTCACCGTCTTCTCTGAGGGGTTCTGAGAGAGAAAGCGGCTCGGACCTGAAGCGGAGCGCCTCGATAAGCTTGTCTTCGGGCATTTCGACTTCATTACCCAGCTCGTCCAGAGTCGCAGGTCTGCCCAACTTGAGTTCAAGTCGGGCCTGTGCCTTCTGCACCCTGGCTAAAGTGTCGCCAGCATGAACAGGGAGCCTTATGGTTCTACCTGTGTTGGCGATTCCTCTGGTGATCGCCTGGCGTATCCACCATGTTGCATAGGTGGAAAACTTAAATCCTTTTCGCCAGTCAAACTTCTCTACGGCATGCATTAACCCAAGATTCCCCTCCTGGATCAAATCCAAAAGAGGCAAGCCTGACGCCTGGTATTTCTTAGCGATGGATACCACGAGGCGGAGGTTGGACTGCACAAATGTCATCTGCGCCGATTCACCGGCACGCACTGCCCGTTTCAATTCACGTCTGCGGGCGGGGGATACTTCCTTGTTCTTTGCGTTTAGTTCCCTGAAGGACTTATATCCGCATTCTATGTCCTGGGCGAGACGAACTTCATCGTCTTTGTTTAGCAGCGGATATTGACCTATATCGGTGAGATAGAGACGAACTAGATCCTCTTCGTCTCGTTCCAAACGTTCTTTGGCCATGTCATGCCTCTCATAATTAGATGCGGAATATTACCTTTCCGTATCCTTTTCAACTACCGTCGGCGACCCTCCAAACGAGAGCCACTTGCAAATGTTGTGCACTAGTTCACTTCTCTGCACTCACAGTAGCTGCTCGAAATAATTTTTATACCACCTAAATTAAGTTACAAAGTATTCCTGGCTATTCCGGCTATTACGTTCAAGACAAAGCAAATATTTCTTTCATCACGTTCAAATTTCCTAGAAATTCCGCAGTCTTATTGACTGACCCTATAGATGCAGTGGACGACGTTCGCGATACCTCTTCTATCACAGACAGCGCATGCGCGAGAGCTCTTGAAAAGGACCTGTCAGACATGTCGCCACATCGCGAAAGATAGTGCGCAATAACCGCGGATATAAACCCGGCCAAATGCTTTTCCACAAAATCGATTGCATCGATCGAACCTAATTCCTTGTAAAGACCCTCGAGAGAAAAACTATCCAGGCGCCCAGAAAAACTCAGTACCTCCTCCCTATCGATCGGGGATATCTCGGGAATATACAGAGCCAGATTTTCAGCAGTCTCACCCATTAGCCGTGATCGCACCGAACACGTTGCTACGAGATCATTTGGCTCCACTTCCGCACTGGCGTTTCCCAAAAGTTCAAAACCTATTTCAAACAAAGTGCTCAGGCCGCCGGCAACGCGCCCAGTCTCAATAATCCCCATACCGGATTCGAATCCCGCAGAAGGTCCAAAAACCTTTTCAATCTGCTCCGCAGTCAGCTGCACTAGTCCGCTATTTTCCATGGCCTGAATCCATTCGTTATTGGGACGCGCCTATCTTTTCCGAAGGCCCGCTGGGTAACTCTAACCCCGGGAGGATTTTGCCGTCTTTTGTATTCATTAAGATCAATCAGGCGGGCAACTCTGAGCACAGTATCAGGATCAAATCCCGCCGCAGTCAAATCCATAGTGTCGAAATCAAGCTCAACCAATGCCTCGACAATAGGATCAAGAATTTCATAGGGCGGCAGACTCTGGTCATCGCGCTGATCAGGGCGCAACTCAGCCGATGGCGCTTTGGTTATAATTGTCTCGGGAATGACTTGGGTTCCCAGTAGCTGATTCCTAAGTTTTGCCAGACGGTATACCATGGTCTTGCTCAGATCCTTGATGACTCCAAAGCCTCCCGCAGTGTCACCGTATAGGGTCGAATATCCTGTCGCCAACTCAGATTTGTTCCCGGTGGTAAGTACCAGCCAGTTTCTCTGGTTTGAAAGTGCCATTAGAAACACTCCCCTAATCCTCGACTGCAGGTTCTCTTCGGTAACCCCGCAGAATCCTTTGGCTAGAACCTCTGCCGAGGTGTCGAGGTAGCTCTGATGTACCTTTTCAATTGGTATCAGAAGGAACTCTGCGCCCAGATTTGAGGCCAAAAGCTTTGCATCGGTAATCGATCCCTCTGAAGAGTACCGAGAAGGCATCGCGACACAATGGACCTTATCAGGCCCAAGGGCATCGGCTGCAACGGTGGCGACTAATGCGGAATCTATTCCCCCGGACAGACCCAAAACAATCGCACCAAAGCCATTTTTTCGGACATAGTCCCTCGTTCCAAGTTGTAGAGCCTGATAAGTCTCCAGTGCCATTGAGTCATGGATCGACTCACTCAAGGGAACAAAGGGGGTCTTGACCCAGGATTTAGGGGCAAAGATCCTTGCAAATTCTCTGGGATCCGGTTCCTTGGGCTCGGCGCCCCATGGAATATAATCTCCAATCCGCACCAACCCCTCCCGAAATTCGTCCCTCCGTCCCGAGGGTAGAACGACGAATTCAACCTCCGAGCCGCTGGCCTTGAGATCCCCAAGATCATGAGCAGATCTGGATGCAGAAGTCTCGATTTCGATATACAGGATCTCCTCGATGAACGACTCCGCCAAAGCCACCAGCTCACCCGTTGGTGAGTAAACCATGGACGCGCCATCAAAAACCAGCTCATCCTGGCCACCAACCTGGTTGAGATAAACAATTGAGACGGCATTGGAACCTGAACGCTCGCTTAGCATCTCAGCTCTGTCCTGGCGTTTAGCAATCGAATAGGGCGAGGCATTAATGTTAATGACTAGTTCTGCGCCATAACCGGCAACCTTGGCAACCGGGCCATTAGCAAACCAAGCGTCCTCACATATCGACACCGCAAAGCGGACCGCGTCCTTCTCGAATATTACCGAGGGTCCCACGCCGGGAGTGAAATAGCGCTTTTCATCAAATACCAGGTAATTTGGAAGGATCTCTTTGCGCACGTATTTGACCACTTGACCATTATCGATTACTGCGGCTGAATTGAATAAAGTTGTATCCATCTCGACGGTACCCACCACTGCGGTGATCCCATATATTTTCGAGGCGAGGCGCTTCAGCTCACTTTCGCATTTGCGGATATAGTTTGGTTTCGCCAACAGGTCCTCTGGAGGATACCCAGACACCGCCAACTCAGGAAATACCACCAACGACGCCCCGTTTTGCTTAGCAGTTTCGATAAGCTCGTAAATTTTGCTGACATTGCCTTTCACATCTCCGACAACCGGATTGATTTGACACGCAGCAACTGTTATTGAAGCCATCAACATGCTCCGACAATGAGAAAATCCGACAAAGGCTTTGCATAACGGTACCGGGACCCGACAGCGTTACTGAACGCCATATTGAAATAGATGGAAACTATTGCCTGCCTAGGGTTCACGCTGGTCGAATATCGGATTTTTACTTCGGCTGCCGGGCAGTTTTGGACAGGCTTGCAACGACGGTTCAAGCTAAAACCTGACTCCCCTTCAAATTTCTCGGCAAATTGTCTCATACCAGGCTGGCATTTTTCGTAACATCCGCGATGAAATTTGCAGCTCCAAATTCAAAGGTCACAATAGATATGCTAACGGCAACAACTGCCAAGAGCCCCATTAAGTCGTTGGGTCGACCCGACAAACTTTCCTCATTGAAGGCCTGCTACTTAGATGCCGGCTTCCACACGCCGATCCCTTTTTGACGCATATAAGCCAGTGCCTGTTCGGCTGAGCTTGGATAGAGGAAGTGATACCCCTGTGCATATCGACAACCTGAGGCACTGAGGCTGCTGGCCTGGAACCCGGTCTCAACCCCTTCTGCGATTGCATGGAGGCCCAACGCGGTAGTAAGACGTACAACAGCGTCGACAATCTGCGCGTCGGGTCCCTCACTGGCATCAAGCCCGGAAACAAAGGACTGATCGAGCTTGACGGCATCCACCGGCAAACCTTTTAGCGCCGCAAGGGTGGACTGACCAGTCCCAAAATCGTCCATCATGATCGAAAATCCCATATCAGACAGTTCCTGAAGTGTGCTGATACTTAGCTTGGGATCAGCCATAACCGCAGACTCAGTAACCTCCAAATGAAGAAGCGCCGGCTCGATCGCAAATTCTTCAACCGTAGAGGACACCTCTTCCAAAAAACTGCCCACAAGCTGGTTTACCGACACATTGACGCTAACCGGCACTCTAACCCCTTGGTTCAGCCATTCCCGTACCTGCCGTGCCGCTCTCCGCAAAACCCACTTACCAAGTGACTGCATAATGCCCGCATCCTCAGCAAGTGCAATTACTTCATAAGGACGTATAGGACCACGCGTTATGTGGTTCCAACGCAGGAGTGCTTCAAATGCGACAACTTTGCCGGAATCAATTTCCACGATTGGCTGGTATACCTGGGTCAGTTGATCAGATGTGATGGCAACCTTGAGTGCGCTCTCAAGCTCAAGCCTGGTCGCCAGTTGGGTTGCCATTTCCTCGTCGAAAAAAACTACCTTGTTGCGGCCTTGCTCCTTGGCCCTGTACATTGCCGTATCGGCTTGACGCAACAGATCGGCGGCTGGGAAGGTCTTATCGCTTGTGATCGCCACACCCTGAGCGATTGAAAGGGAAATCTGGGATGAAATCGAGGTGTAAGGCTCTGAAATGGCATCAATGATATTTGATGCGATACCGTTTATGAGATTCGGGGAAGCATCGGGCACTAAAATAACGAATTCGTCACCGCCAAGCCGGGCAATAAGCTCATTCCTGTGTGAGGAGAATGAAAGCCTCATTGCCACTTCGGTCAGAAGTTCATCTCCGGCCTCATGGCCCAAAGTATCGTTAACACGCCTGAATCCGTCAAGATCCAAAAAGATCAAGCCGAGAAGATTTTCAGGACCACAGTTGGAAATCGCATCTCGTAGTTCCCTGATCAACAAGTGCCGGTTCGGCAGGCCGGTCAATGCATCATGATCGGCAACCCAGGAGAGCCTTTGAGCTCCAAGAACCCGCTCGGTAACATCTGTGTGAGATATGACAACCCCGGTTTCTTCGCTGGCCAACACGTTGGGGACGACGTCAACGTGCAGCCATCTCGCCCTATCCTCCCTGGCCGCGTTGACATCAACACTGAAACGGTCTATCTTTCTTGCCAGAACATCCCGGATCCCGCTGGCTATTCGTTCAGCTCCCTTGGCTCCAAGAATGTGTGTGGCGATCTCCAGGTAAGAGCGCGGAATACTTTCGTCAAAATGCCATCCGGAGCGGCTTGCAGACCTGTTGACCGCTACGATATTTGACTTTGAATCGATCATTACCACCTCTGCTGGCAGAGACTCGATTACTGAACGAACGAATTCTTCACGTCGTGCCGCAGCAATCTCCTGTGCCTTGCGCTCATCTAGGTCATGGTGAATGGCGACATAGACAAACGATCCATCTTCGCGATCGAATACTTTGGCTACCGATATTGCCGCCCAGTAAGAGCTGCGATCCTTACGGTAAAACTCCATTTCCTCTGAAGCGACCCGGCCGCCGTAAACTGCAATTGCAATTCGTGCCAGAGCATGAAGATCGGTACGCTCACCGAAAACGATCTCCGGTGAAGCATCTATTGCCTCTTCGTGGGGATAGCCGGTACGCCTCTCGAAGGCGTTATTGACATAGAGTATCCGGTGGCGCGCACGGTCCATGGGATCGAGCTCCGCAATCAACACGGGATCTCCAATTGAATCAACCACGGCCCGGTACATATCTGCCTGAACTTCGCTCTTCGACGAGTTTCTCCAGCCGTCGGGAGTGGCGTCCCGGACCCTGTATCTTTGGGTGACATCCCTAAAAAGACACATCCTCAATGCGGCGCCGGGAAAAGCGATGAACTCAATATTTGCATCGAGCATGGAGTAATAGTCTTCAAATTGAAAGATCGTGTGGTCTGCGTAGCACTTCGCCAGGGAAGTTATGAAGTCACCACCACCGAAGCCGGGAAACAGATCAACCAGATTCTTTCCCGTCACCTCTGCTTCAATCACCCCTAGGATGCGTACTGCGCTCTTATTAAGCCAAACAATACAATTATCCTGGTTGAGGACCAAAACTCCGTCGGAAACGTTCTGAAGGGCAGACTTCATAAGCTCTGGGTCCCCTAGTCTAAATTGCAGTGGATCCAAGATTGCCATAGTCTCTTCAGCTCAATTCCCACGGTTACTTCCGAAATCATATCGCGCGAACCCTATTTATTCGCGCTTGAAGGCCAATTTTTACATTTGTCGGAAACAAATTCACCTAGGTAGCAATTTGAGTAGAGCCGTAAACAGAAGACGTTTCGACAACAATCTGAGATTCCGCTACGCGGTCAGCCCTGAATTCCCAAACTGTCGAAAGTTCAGCTTCTAACGCCTGGCCCAGTTGAGATTGATTACGCACCCATGACTATAAACCCAAAACAAGTACCGAAATGCCTGGAAAAGCAGGGCCAGCTATGGCCCTGCTACAATGATCACACTAGACCATCGACTAGATGTCGTAGTACATCATGAATTCCCAAGGATGTGGACGAAGTCTAATTGGGTCGACTTCGTTCAATCTCTTGTAGGAAATCCACGTATCAATCAGATCCTCAGTAAATACCCCGCCGGCCAGCAGATAATCATGATCGGCCTCCAATGCTGCGAGAGCGCCTTCCAGTGAACCCGGCACCTGGGGTACCTTTGCTGCCTCCTCGGGCTCGAGGTCGAACAGATCGATATCGACAGGGGCCGGTGGTTCGATCTTGTTCTTGACTCCATCAAGACCAGCCAGTAGCTGCGCCGCAAATGCAAGATACGGGTTTGAAGCCGCATCCGGGCAACGGAACTCCACTCTCTTGGCCTTAGGGCTCGAGGAATAGGTAGGAATCCGGCATGCCGCAGAACGGTTGCGCAAAGAGTAAACCAGGTTCACGGGCGCTTCGTATCCAGGGACCAATCGCTTGTATGAGTTAGTAGTTGGAGCAGCAAATCCGAGAATCGACGCACCGTGCTTCAAGATACCACCAATGTACCATCTGCCAATGTCTGACAGATCGGCGTATCCACCATTGGCATCATAGAACAACGGGTTGCTGCCATTCCACAATGACTGGTGGGTATGCATTCCGGAACCATTGTCTTGGAAGAGCGGCTTCGGCATGAATGTGGCGGTGCAGCCAGCGTTGTAGGCGACATTCTTCACCACATACTTGTAGAGCATAACCTTGTCAGCCATGCGCAAAAGGGTATCAAAACGCATATCGATTTCGGCCTGGCCAGCGGTAGCCACCTCATGATGCTGAACCTCGATGTCTATACCAAGGCTCATCATGGTGAGGATCATCTCGGAACGGAGATCCTGGAACTTGTCATTCGGCGGAACTGGAAAGTAACCTCCCTTGATTCCGATTTTGTAGCCAAGATTCGGGTTCTCGTCCTTGTCGGAGTTCCAAATTCCTTCGATCGAATCAATCGAGTAATTGGCGCTCCTTTGGTCTTGCGAGTACTTAACGTCATTGAAAATAAAAAATTCGGCTTCAGGACCGAAGTAGGCGGTGTCGGCAATGCCCGTGCTTTTTAGATACTCTTCTGCCTTCTTGGCTATAAATCGCGGATCTCTTGAGTAGGGTTCGTAAGTTCCAGGCTCATGAATAAAGCAATTGAGATTCATTGTCTTGTGCTGCCTGAATGGATCGATCACAACGGTCGACGGATCAGGCAGAAGAAGCATATCTGATTCGTGGATAGCCTTGAACCCCCTGATAGACGAGCCGTCAAAGCCGAACCCCTCTTTGAACGAATCCTCTGTGAGTTGTGAAATTGGGACAGAAAAGTGCTGCATTACGCCTGGAAGGTCACAAAAGCGGAGATCCACAATCTTGACGCCTTCGTCCTTGGCCAAACGGAGTACTTCCGCCGGAGTACGCTCTTTCATGATCCTCCTCAAAAGTCAAGAAAAGATTGGGCTAGCGCAAAAGCGATGGCAATCCTCTCTTAAACCAAGTTAAATAACTGAAAATAGGCTAACGACAAACTGACGTAGTTTAGCTCAGGATTTGTGAATAATTCGTTAACTGTCCTCCGACAACCGCCTACATTGATAAATGAGTAGATAGGTATCTATGTGTGAAACCTAAAACCAAAATGGACGCCCAGCGGGATTACGTACTCAAAACCGCCGAGGAAAGACAGATCAAATACATTCAACTCTGGTTCAGCGATGTGCTTGGAACCCCTAAGAGTTTCCAAATAACACCGGCAGAACTAGAAAATGCCCTTTTCGAGGGAATGACGTTTGACGGTTCGGCAATCGATGGATTCTCACGAATTCAGGAGAGCGATGTTCTGGCAATGCCAGACCCGAAAACATTTTCCATACTGGCAACTGACCACAGCGTCGCACGGATATTCTGCGACATCATCAATCTTGACGGCTCTCCTTTTGAAGGATGCCCCAGAAATGTCCTCAGACGATCGTTGGAAAAAGCCCACGATAAGGGCTTCTCTTTCTTTGCGGCGCCAGAACTGGAATATTTCTACTTTTCCGACTCTGACCCGGCCCATCCACCCAAGCCGCTGGATTTTGGTTCCTACTTCGAGCTGACCGTTGCTGACTTCACCTCCAAATTGAGAAAAGACTCCGTCCTGGCGCTCGAAGATTCCGGGATTCCGGTGGAATATTCCCAACACGAGGACGCACCTTCGCAACACGAAATAGATCTTCGCTATACCGACGCTCTTACAATGGCAGACAATATCTTGGCGGCACGGCTGATAATCAAGGAAATTGCCTCCCAACACGGCGTTCACGCATCCTTCATGCCCAAACCGCTGGCTGGTGTCCAGGGATCAGGAATGCACACCCATTTCTCTTTGTTCAAAGATGAAAAGAATGCTTTTAGCGATCCCGACGATGAGTACCGGCTATCCGATACCGCCAAAGGTTTCATCGCCGGAATAATGCGGCATGCGCCGGAATTCACCGCGGTTACAAACCAGTGGGTCAACTCCTACAAACGTTTGGTTTCCGGATACGAAGCACCCATCTATGTCTCGTGGGCCCGGAACAACCGATCAGCTCTCATAAGAGTTCCTGTCGCAAAAGGAGCCGACCCTGATTCCGCGAGAATAGAGTACCGAGCCCCCGACTCGGCGTGCAATCCCTATCTAAGTTTTTCTGTCATTCTCGCCGCCGGCCTGAAAGGAATAGAGGAGGGCTATGAATTGCCCGATGAAGCCAGCGCGAACTTGTACAACATGTCATTGGAGGAATTGCAAGCCCAAAATATCGCGTTCCTGCCTGGAAACCTCGATGAGGCGATCGCGAAAATGGAACAGTCTGAACTGGTTCGTGAAACGCTAGGGTCGCATGTTTTTGAGTGGTTCATTCGAAACAAACGGGATGAATGGTCTGACTACAAAACCCACGTGTCGCAGTTCGAACTCGACCGCTACCTTCGATCCCTTTAGGCAGTCCCATGGAATCACTTCTTCTGCTTGGCGGAAATGACAACGACAAGCTATCAAATGTGCTTCGCGACCTGGGATATCAGGTGATTTCCATCACCAAGCCCAGTCAGGTTGGTCCGTTTGAGCCCGATGATGGCTATTTGGGGGCAGTGATCAATGCTGTCGAAAATCTGGAACTTGCACTCACCGTGACCCGATCGATCCGCAAGCGGGAAAACCCCGTCGAACCGGTAATTTTCATCGTAGGCCAAACACAACTTGCCGAGCTGAACTTGAGAGACGATCTCTTTGATGACTTTCTTATCGGCCCGATCGACACCGCCGAGTTGGACGTAAGGCTCAAGCATCTTCTCTGGAGGTCCGGACGTGGACTGATGCCGGAATTGATCGAGTATGGTCCCCTAGTACTCAATCTTGAGACCTATCAGGCCACTATTTCCGGTCGTACCATGGACCTAACTTATATGGAATACGAACTGCTTAAATTCCTCGCATCCCGTCCCGGCAAGGTTTTCAGCAGGGAAACACTTTTATCAAGAGTCTGGGGCTACGAATACTACGGCGGCGCCAGAACCGTGGATGTCCACGTCAGGCGCCTTAGGGCGAAACTTGGAGAACAGCAGGAATCTTTGATCCAGACAGTTCGTTCCGTCGGATACAGGTTTGGCACACCAAGGCGAAATCAATCATCCGCCACACCAAGATAAAAACTTCAGATTAATGCAAAAAGTCCGCCCATAAATGAAAGGACGGACTCAATGCTGGTTATATCGACAATTAAGAAAACGATGACCCACAGCCACAGGTTCTGGCAGCACTGGGGTTGGTGATGTGAAAACCGGCTTCCTGGAGTCCGTCCTTGTAATCCAAAGTGGCTCCCTTTAACATTGCCGCACTGGTCTCGTCAACCACAACTTTGATGTCGCCAATTACGGTAACTATGTCATCGCTGGCCAACTCTGAGTCAAAGAACATGTCGTAGCTGAATCCTGAGCACCCGCCGGGACGTACTCCCACCCGCAGGAAAAGAGAGCCTGAACTATCCTCCTGAGCTAAAAGCTGTGCAACCTTGCTGGCAGCTTCGTCTGTGACACGTATGCTCGATGGCTTCTTGCCAATTGTTATGGTACTGGCTGACATATCTCTCCTTCAACTTGCGTGACGCGTCGCCACACAAGCGTTACGCCGCTTAATGACCTTTGAATTAATTGTAGCAAGCCAGCAAATTAATCGGTAATCGATAGCACACAATACCCCTACGGGCCACTCTTTTTAGGGACCCCACCCGCGGGCTGAAGGAAACTATCCGCGCACCCTAGACTGGTAAATGTGGAAAATAGGCCCGGTGAAGAATTTCAACGAAAGGTCTCGCTGGCCCTGGAGAACGTAATTGATCCTGAGCTAGGGGATAATATCGTTTCTCTTGGAATGTATCTTGGGGCCAGCATCGACCAACTCGGAACCGCAACAATAAAAATTGGCCTTACTGCAGCAAAATGTCCATTGCGTTCCCAAATTAAGGCCGATATAGAACAGTCGCTGGCACACATCCCGGAAATACGCAGGATAGAAGTGGCGATGGGCGAGCTTACAAAGGATCAAAAATCCCGGCTGATGGACATCGCAAGAAAGAATGCGCAGAACGAATCATCAAACGTAGTCATCCCCCAGTCGTCTCGGATCATCGCAATCTCCTCCGGTAAAGGCGGCGTCGGAAAGTCGTCACTTACCGCCAACCTCGCAGCTGCAATGGCGTTCGAGGGTTACAAAGTAGGTGTTCTCGACGCCGACATTTGGGGATTCTCGCTTCCACGTATGCTTGGGGTGTCAGGGAGGATTGAGGCTGAAGGCACAAAAGATTCTTGGAGAATGACTCCCATCAAGAAGCAGATAGGCAAGGGAGAACTGCAAATCATTTCAATGGGATTCTTGGCTCAAGGTGACTCGGATGCCATCATGTGGCGCGGACTTATGCTCTCACGGGCCCTTCAGCACTTCATTGAGAACGTTTCCTGGTCGAGCGTGGACTATCTGTTAATAGACATGCCCCCCGGTACTGGTGACATTCAGATGGCTCTGTCAAGAATGCTTCCCCGGACAGAGATGGTCATAGTTACCACACCGGCCATGGGTGCTTCAATAGTTGCGTCCCGCATGGGAGACATGGCCAAGAAAGGGCACCTGAGAATTGCTGGAGTTGTTGAAAATATGTCGGGATTTACCTGCGGGCACGGAGAAAACTACCACCTCTTCGGTTCCGGGGGCGGACAGGAAGTGGCAAACCAGCTGGGCACTTCACTGATCGGCCAGATCCCATTCACTCCATCGATCGCACGTCTTGGAGACAATGGGGTCACCCTTGTGGAAACTGAACTTGAGCACGAGCATGAAAAATTAGCCAGAAATGCATTGATCGAACTTGCCGACAACCTCGTTACCAAAATTGCACCGCTCTATGAAGTTCAAAGTTGCACTGCAAGAATGATAGATGCGATAAATGCTTCGCTAGGACCGCTTTAGCTCCTCACCGGGCAGAACAAACTTGGCTTCACGATTCTCATATACCCGGATCGGGGAAAGGGTGGGGATATTAGTCAATCCCGAAGCCCAGTTGAAAACTTCCTCTGTGGTGTTGAATTTGGCTATTGCACTCAGATTGCGCAGCGTCGGGAAGATTATTCTCAGCTCCCCCTCCTCAAACCGCCGCAGAGCATCCGAGGGCTTTAGCCAAAGGCTGTCGACTATTTCTCCCTCATCATGAAGTACGTCCTGACTCTCTGGCACACGTGCAACAAAAAATCTGGTGTCATACCTGCGCGACCCACCGGGAGGGGTTACCCAGTGGCTGACATAGTGAAGATCTGCCGCGGTCAGAACCAGGTCATTTGAGTTCACAATATCTTTGAATTTGACCATGCCCTCATTCATCAACCGTCTTAATTCGGTGTATTTTTCCTTTACCTGGTTCGAACGCAAATCAAGGTGCCTTGAACCTAAACCAGAAGAGCCGTCATCTCTTGGCCTAACCAACATAATGCCAGCCTCTTCATAACATTCTCTGATAGCGGCAACATAGGAGGCGATTCCGCCCTCATCAAGTTCCAGATTTTTGGAGGCTTCAGCGTCATTGATTCCAAGGCATCGCGAAGCCAGCTGGATATCGTCAGGATCTACAGCACCCCCGGGGAAAACATACGCACCTGCTGAAAAATTGAGTTCGGTTGAGCGCTTGAGCATGAGGATCTCGAAACCGTGGCGGTCATTTATTTCACGCATCAATATGACTGTTGCGGCAGGTCTAGGCTCCACCCGTATAAGGCTAGTGCCAAATAAGGCGTTAAATGACTCGGCGTGCATGTAATCTTGCCCTTGTGAGACCACCTTCGGTAGATTCTCTTGCAAATTCAATACGGGCGTCGGGCCTGCCCCATCAGCTCAGAGTGGAGGCTGCACGCCGTTCGATCGCCAATAACGACCACGAAAACGTGAGCACCTACGCCAGAGACATCTACGACGACCTCCTGCGTCCCGTTATCAACGGCACTGGGGTGATCATCCACACCAATCTTGGTCGTTCGCCTATGAATCCTGACCGTACATATCCAACTTCCTTCAGGTACTCCAATCTGGAATTGGACCTCGCGCATGGCAAACGCGGATCCAGGGACAAACGGGTCGGTTCGCAAATAGCCGGTTACATCGGTGCGGAGTCTGCAATCATTGTCAACAACGGTGCGGCGGCAATATTGCTGGTATTGACGGCCCTCGCCTTTGACAGAAATGTCCTGATTTCGAGGGGCGAGCTAGTTGAGATCGGCGGAGGTTTTCGCATTCCCGAAGTACTCGAGTCAGCCGGGGCCCACTTGATCGAAGTCGGCACCACCAACAAGACCCGATTCAGGGACTACGAGAATGCCGCCAAAGACTCCAATGCCGTAGCGATACTAAAAGTGCACGAATCAAATTACCGAATGATTGGATTCACAGAAAATGTCCCGGTCGAAAAACTCAAGACGTTGGGCCTGCCGGTAATTTTCGACATTGGCTCCGGGCTGCTTGACGACACTGTGCCCTGGATGGGCTGGCCTAAGCCGTCATGGTTGAAAGATGAACCTGGCGCAAGGCAAACTATACAATCAGGTGCCTCCATCGTCACGTTTTCAGGCGATAAATTAATGGGCGGCCCCCAAGCGGGTATCATTGCCGGGAAGAAAGACTTTGTAGAGACTTGCGCCAGCCATCCTCTCTATCGTGCGTTGCGTCCGGGAAATCTGACCCTTGATGCCCTCGGTGAGACGCTCTTTGCATATTTGGACAATCGGGCTGGTCAACTTCCATTATGGAAGATGGCAAAGACTTCCCCTGAGGAACTCAGAAAACGGGCTGAACTAATGGGGGTGGGCCGGATCGTGAAACTCAAGTCAGCCATCGGGGGGGGCTCGTTACCGGGCCAGGAGATCGACTCGTACGGAATTGCATTAAAGGGCGACCTCACATCTGAACTGCGCCGGACAGAGATTCCGATAATCGCCAGAATGAAAGGTCCTGACACCGTTATCGACCTTAGAACCGTGGATGCGAAAGATGACGCCTATCTGAAAAGCGCCCTTTGTGAATTCGATTAAAAAACTTCTGGGCAGCTAGGGCTTGCGACCCTAAGGAGGACCGAACCAAATGCACGTGCTTTCTACTGCGGGCCATGTGGACCATGGTAAGTCATCATTAATACTGGCTCTTACCGGCACAGACCCCGACCGCTGGAAAGAAGAGAAGGAGCGGGGCCTGACGATAGATCTCGGGTTCGCACATCTGGTTCTCCCCTCCGGGAAGGAACTATCATTAGTCGACGTCCCCGGACATATCAGATTCATAAAAAATATGCTCGCCGGTGTCGGTGCTATAGATGGGGTAATCTTCGTAGTCGCTGCTAATGAAGCGTGGAAACCCCAGAGTGAAGAGCATCTGAGAATCCTGGATCTGCTAGGCACGAACTGCGGAATCGTGGCCCTGACGAAGGCTGACCTCGTGGATGAGGAGTGGCTCGAGCTGGCCAAGCTCGAGGTGGCAGACCACTTGATTGGGACGTTTCTCGAAAACGCCCCAATCGTCGCCGTAGATTCTTTGACCAGGCGGGGAATTGATGATCTGACCGGCGAAATAGAGTCCCTCCTTGGGGCCACTCCCACCTCGACCGATTTGAACCGGCCGCGGCTATGGGTAGACAGAGTCTTTACATCACGGGGTTCAGGAACTGTGGTGACAGGCACGCTCACGGGCGGCCATATTGCGCTCGACGAGGAACTGGTGATATTTCCCTCATCCGGTAAATCGTGGAACGTCACGGTTTCCAATTTGACCAAGACCTTCCTTGGCGACATCGCTGACACGAGTCATAAGGTCAGGATCAGGGGACTTCAGTCTCACGGTCGAAAACTGGATATAGCAGACCCCGGGCGTCGTCTCGCTCTAAATCTTCTGGGTGTTTCGCCCGGCCAGGTCTTCAGGGGAGACGTATTAATCAATCCGAACCAGTGGTGCGCGACTTCCACATTTGATGCCGTGGTCAAGGTCCTGGCCGGACTCTCCCACGGTGTGTCCAAAAAGGGTGCCTACGCAATATATGTCGGATCTGGAGACTACCCGGCAAAGATAAGCGTGCTCGGCAAACCCGAAATTAACACAGGTGAAAGTGGAAGCATAAGGATTCATCTGAACTCTCTGGTCCCGTTGAGCAAAGGGGACCGATTTATTCTGAGAGAACTTGGACGCCGGGAAACGGTCGCCGGAGGAGAAGTGACCAACGTCAACCCGCTGACTTCATTAACCAAGGCAAGCCCATCTTCCGATACCAATCAAATCATTGAGGAAAACGGCTTTTTGGACACCAAGCTGATCTACAAAATGACCGGAGATACCCTAAAAGCCAATCTCGGTGACAATTTCGTTATCTCCGAAAATCTTCGTAAAAGAATTACCGATGAACTCCTGGATCGAGCCGATAGAGCTGGTCAGGCCGGATTTGAACTCTCCGAATTGGATGAGATTTCTCGGTCGGTGCTCCAAAGCATGGCTGAACTGAAAATTGACTCATCACGGGCTTACGGCTCGAAATTTGGACAAGTGAGAAATACCTTGGCACACCACCCATATTTATTGGAACTTGACCAGTCACTGTTCAAACCACCTCCGCCCGATGGAGTCGATCGCCAACAAATCCGGGAACTTGTAAGGCAGGGGTTGATAATCGAAAGCGGTGACATCTACTTCTCCATGAATGCATTGGAAAAAGCAAAGGATATAATTTGGAAACTTTCAGGAAGCAATGATGCCGGATTCACCGTTTCAGAACTTAGGGACCAACTCGGTACTTCGAGAAAGTACCTTCTAGCCTTGGTTGGCTACCTGGATGCACAGGGTTTTACAAGGCGTAATGGCGATTACCGCAAACCTGGGCCCGCCCTTATTCGCCAGTTCAGTGGCAGTTAGCGATAACTTCAGCGAAATTTTGCGGATGTGTGCTCATCCAACTGTGAGTTCCTGTAACCCAGACGGGTTCAACGGAAGCACACTTTGCCAAATGAATTACAGAATCCCTGGTAATAACTTTGTCGGAGACTGCCCCGACAACAAAGATCTTCGCCCCAACTTGGGTAATCCGGGTCAGCTCCTCGCAAATTTGGTAATTGCGCGCTATCCGGGAAAGTCGCCAAAGCCCAATCGGATTACGAATCAACTGGATAATTCCCGAGCCAACAATGGACGCCACGTGGCTCGAGGAGGCTTGCGAAACCAGCAAATCCAGTGGGAGCGACAATGACCACTCCAACGCTGATCGGGTTTGCGCCAAATCGTTGGATGAATTGACCTTCCCGCCGACAGAGGAAAGGAGGAATACCCGATCAATTTTTCCCGGGAAATCCGACGCGTAGCTGGCCGAGAATCCACCTCCCAGGGAATGGCCGGCAACAACGGAAGGCCTATCCTCACCCGTAGACTCCAGAAAAGCTTCGATCCATTCGCT
>JABEUP010000088.1 GCA_013044365.1 Acidimicrobiaceae bacterium | reverse complement strand
TCTCTGAGTTGCTCAAAGAATGGCTTTTCAACCAATCCAATCATTGTGTCCGATATCTGTTGAAAGTTGTGGGTCACCTGCTATGAGGGGATCAAGTTGAGATCAATGGCCGGAAAGATGGTACCAGAAGGAACCGCGGGCTCTTACCGGGGTTAGCTGGATTGGCGCAAGGCGGAGGAAGTAGTGGATGTTTCAGAAGTGAAAGATGGGACTACGCGCGGTTGGCACAGTTCTGATCAACTGACCGTTGCTGAGGAAATTTTGGCCCGCGCTTCCGGTAGTGATCGGGTGAGAGCGGGAGAGTATGTGGTGGCTCGAGTCGATGCAATGATGATGCATGACATTTTTGCTGCTGACGTCCTTTCCATGCTGGAGAAAGCCGGAATTCGACGCTTGCACGATCCATCCAAAGTAACGGTTGTGTTTGACCACATGGTTCCGTCACCATCGGTCTCTTCCAGCGCGCACCAGGCTAAAGCGCGCGAACTGATCAGGTATTACGCTATAGATGCTTTCTTTGAAGTCGGAAGAGGCATCTGTCACCAAGTGATGATCGAAGAAAACAGGGTGGCACCCGGCCAGCTTGTGGTGGGTACCGATTCCCACACCACTACCTATGGCGCTTTGGGGGTAGCATCGTCGGGGATCGGAAGTTCAGAGATGGCTTACACCCTTGCCACCGGTCAGCTGTGGTTCAAAGTTCCAGAGAGCGTATCTGTTGTTTTGGAGGGAGAGTTCTCTGTTGGAGTGTCAGCCAAGGATCTGATTCTGCGATTAATGAAAGTCATCGGGTCGTCTGAGGCGCAGTACCGTTCAGTAGAGTTTGGCGGACCTGGTGTCGGCGAGTTGGATTTAGCAGATCGCATGACCGTTTCCAACATGGGGGTGGAGATGGGGGCAAAGTTTACCATCTTCCCGGAAGGACCCGTAAGGACGGTCAAGCAGGGAGCCAGTTACGTGGCAAGCCATACCATTGCATTAGGTTCCTTAGCTCCGCAAATAGCTGTTCCACACCACGTTGAGAATGTCGTTGACGTAGATGAAGTTGTCGGAGTCCCGCTGGACCAGGTATTCATAGGATCTTGCACCAACGGAAGACTGAAGGATCTTCGAATTGCGGCAAGTGTTCTCAAAGGCAGACATATTGCGAAAGGGCTGAGATTGATCGTAACTCCAGCCTCTGCCCGGGTGATGGAAGCGGCGGCACGCGAGGGAATTATTGAGGACCTTGTCAGGGCGGGCGCTTACGTGGGTGGTCCTGGATGTGGACCTTGTTTTGGTGGTCATATGGGGCTTCTGGCCCCAGGTGAACGATGTTTGGGAACCCATAATCGCAACTTTAGGGGCAGAATGGGTTCCGGAGATGCCGAGATATATCTGGGGTCTCCTCTGACGGCAGCCGTTTCGGCGTTGGCCGGCGCGATTGCCGATCCGCGTGAGGTTGTACAAGGGTCCTTGGGCGAGCCAATTGGCGTGCCTGATATTGGTTCCGGGAGATAGGAAATGGTAATGAATTACGATTTGTCCAAAGTCTCAGGCCGGGCATGGTTATTTGGCTCTGATATTTCCACTGACATGCTCTCTCCCGGACAATATGTGCACCACCCGATGGAGGAGCGTCTGAAGCATGTGTTGGAATCGGCCCGTCCGGAGTTTGCAACCGAGGTGAAGACAGGGGACATTGTCGTGGCGGGTCCTAACTTTGGATGCGGGTCATCCCGAGAGTCGGCACCTCAGCATCTTAGGGATCTGGGGGTTGCCGCGGTAGTAGCTGACTCTTTGGCGAGGATATTTGCTAGAAATGCAATCGCTATTGGGCTGGTCGCTATTGTCTGCCCAACGATTTCAGATATGGTTACCGACGGCGATGTCATTGAAGTCGATGTGGTATCGGGTCGTGTTGGCATCCCGGCACGAAACCTAATTTTGGAGGCCGACCGCATTCCCGAGTCAATGATGGAAGTCTTGCGGCACGGTGGTATTGAGTCCCTGCTTGCTTCATTGGGTGCGAATCAGGCGCAGGTTATTTAATCTGTGATAAAGACGGAGTGACAGTGCTCTCCAATATTTAATTGTGGATGCCCCGGGTATCGGTTTTTGGGATGCCATATTGTTCCAGGGCTATAGAAAGTTTGCACACGAAGCCATTGAATAGGCCCGGGAAGCCGGGATGCGGTCATTGAGGCAGCAGCTAGGCCAACTCGCCGAGCAAAGTAAGTCTTTCCGACCACTGTCGGCAGTACAGCAAACGCACATTTTGGAGACATGCGATGGCCTCGTCTTGCTGTCTTGATCCCAGTTTTATACTTCCTCGTTGAAGACGTTTTGTTTCGGCACACCGTGGCTCGCAAGAGCCGTAGGGTTTCGAAAATGTACCGTCGAACGGAGCTTTTGGGGGGTTTGTCCCCGAACACACAAGACAGACGATAGCCAGTTGTATATTGGCCCGTAATACTGTATTGATCCGGCAAACCGCGATGATGCGAACTTCAAAGGACTCAAAAATAACTGCGTCGTGCGAGATCTGTTGTCGGAGCAATAAATCATTGTGTAATACCTGACGGCCGAAGACAACTATGCAGGGATCCATGATCCCCGAAGCCTTGATTTGGCGTGGTTAGCTTTCGGTTTGTAAAAACCAGAAAAATTTCCACTGTGAGATTGACTGACTGGTCAGTCTAAACATATAATATCTATAGGAACTAAGTAAACGTATAGTTGACTTATACAGAAGTCTGGGTGACAGTCTTCTATGAGGTTCGGATTATGTGGGGGGGTATCGGGAAATCAGAAAGCCTGAAATAGGTAAAGCTGTTTTTTGTCCCGAATATTTCCCGAATCAAATTGGCAGGCTCGGCACATGCCTGTTGACGGGCAAGAGAGCAGGGCTTCTCTTCCGCATTTGAGAAGCAGTTTTTTACAAAGGTTCAAAGGGAGGGGAGGGCCAATGAACAAATTCAAGGAAGCATTTTCTGCGTCGTCGTCGAAGGGAAAATTTATCTCTTCGGACCTTATCTTTGACTGGGACCAGACGGATGCGCCAACTTGTTCGTTCGAGCGACCAACAAAAATCATGTTGGATGATGAAACGCTTCGTGACGGACTTCAGTCTCCTTCCTGCCTGCAGCCCACGTTGGCTCAAAAGCAGGATTTTCTGCGGCTTCTGCCCGTACTCGGAATTCACTCTGCGAACATAGGTTATGCCGGAGCTAGCAAAAGTGTTCTTGAGGACGTAGTCAAACTCGCCGAGACTATCCGGTCGGAGCATTTGTCGATAGAACCCAACTGCGCGGGACGCACTCACATTGCCGATATAGACCCGATCATAGAGGCGAGCCAGCGTTCGGGATTGCCTATAGAGGCAACGATGTTTCTCGGGTCCAGTCCAATCAGGCAGCTGGTTGAGGGTTGGGATCTCAAGGATATGGAGGCTACTGTCACCAAGGCCGTCGGTTATGCGGTAAGCCATGGACTAGCTGCAATGTTTGTCACCGAAGATACCACCAGGGCTCGCCCTGACGATCTGTCCCGGCTCTATCGTGCTGCTGCGGAGGCGGGAGCCAGTCGTGTATGCATCTCAGATACAGTTGGATATGCCACGCCGGTTGGCATACAGCATCTAATCCGCTTTATTCGAAAAGACCTGGATGACGCCGGTTTTCCGACAATTGAGATCGATTTTCACGGTCACCGCGATCGCGGTCTCGATCTTATCAACAACATTGCTGCGTTATCTGCCGGAGCCACCCGAGTGCATGGCTGTGCATTGGGAGTTGGCGAGCGGGTTGGCAATGCGTCAATGGATACCCTGGTGGTCAACCTGGTCCTCAAGGGTTGGATGGAAGCAGACCTGACTGTACTGCCAAGTTACTGCAGGTTGGCAAGCGAGATGACGGGCTTCCCAATTGTCAGGAACTATCCCGTTGTCGGCGAGGATGCTTTTGCAACCAGCACCGGGGTCCATGCTGCCGCGGTGGCAAAAGCGTACGAAAAAGGCGAGACTTGGCTTGCCGATCAGATCTATTCGTCGGTTCCCGCCGGGCTGGTGGGAAGAAAGCAAACCATATTGGTGGGTCCGATGAGCGGGAAATGGAACGCTATTTTTTGGCTCCGGCGGAATGGGTACGAAGAGTCCCAAGGTTTGGTTGCAGCAATGTTGGACGTGGCCAAGACATCCATGCACGTATTGACCGACGAGGAAATAAACGCCTTGCTTAAGTCTGCATCGAAGAGAATCAGCTCTAACACACAGCATGAGGAGACGCTCGTATGAAAAATGAGGTCAAGGCCAGCAGTGCGGATAAATCCGGATTGGCGGCCAATGATGGTCATGAAGATAAGAGGAAGGCTTACCCGGGCGGGGTTGAAGCGTCAGAGAAGGTAGCTAAAAACGGAACCGCAGGCAATGCGAATCTATATTCGGCTCTTTTGTCGGGCAACGAAGCGATTGCATTGGCCACTTGGCATGCCGGAGCCGGCATGGCTGTTGGGTATCCGGGAACCCCAAGTACCGAGACGCTCGAGTATTTAGCCAGAATCACCAGAGGTTCGGATATTTACGTGGAGTGGTCAATTAATGAGAAGGTCGCCATGGATGTGGCTATGGGTGCCTCTCTTGCGGGTGATCGGGTGTTAGTGACTACCAAACACGTTGGTTTGAACGTTGCTATGGACTCTTTTATGACCAGCCCCTTTATTGGGGTGAACGGCGGCGTGGTGGTTTTTAATGCCGATGACCCTGGAATGCATAGCTCACAAAACGAGCAGGATAACCGATATATTGCCCGCTTTGCCGGTGTTCCAATGCTTGAGCCCTCGGATAGCCACGAGGCCTACGTGTTTACCAGGGCAGCCTTTGAACTCAGTGAAATGTGGGATACTCCGGTCATGCTCCGGACGACAACCCGGGTTTCGCACTCGCGCTCAAATGTGACTCCCGAACCACCACTGAGTCCTCGAAAAGGAGAGTTTCTGCGCGATCAGCGCAAATACGTGATGCTCCCGGCCAACGCAAGGGCTCGGCACAGAGTACATTTGGACCGTTTGTCCAAGATGGAGGAGTGGGCTGAGGAAGTTCCTTTCAATAAAGAGGAGATGCGTTCCTCGTCAGTTGGAGTTGTGACCTCAGGAATCTCCTATCAGTATGTCAGAGACGTGCTCCCTGATGCCAGCATATTCAAGCTCGGTCTCACGTTTCCTCTTCCAAAAGAGCGGTTGAGAAGCTTTGCCTCAAAGGTGGACAGGCTGTTTGTGGTTGAGGAACTCGAACCCTATATCAAAGATGAATTGGCTATCCTTGGCCTCTCGGCCGAGGGCATCGAGTTCTTCCCCCGCTTTGGAGAGTTGTCCCCCCGCTTGGTACGCGAAGGCTTTCAGAAGGCCGGAGTTCTGGAAGCTTCCAAGGAGGAGGCCTCTTCGAGCGGTGTCTCTTTCTCTGCTCCAGCTGTTGCTCCCCGGTCTCCTCTTTTGTGTTCGGGGTGTTCGCATGCAACTCCGTTCTTTCTTCTAAGGAAACTGGATGCTGTGGTGGCGGGCGACATTGGCTGCTACACGCTTGGTGCAACCGAGCCGCTTGCCTCGATAGATACCTGCCTCTCCATGGGATCCAGTATCGGTATCGCGATTGGGCTGGACAAGGCAGGAAGTACCGGCGGAAGGCCGGTGGTGGCAGTGTTGGGAGATTCGACGTTCCTGCACTCCGGTATTCCTCCGCTTATCGATGCGGTGCATCGTGACGCGAACATAACTGTGGTGATACTCGATAACGGGACTACAGCTATGACCGGCGGCCAACCCCATCCGGCAACCTCCAACGGTATTCGCGGTGACTCTGCTCCCAGGGTGAATATACCGGCTATCTGTTCAGCAGTTGGTGTGAACCTGGTAGTCGTAGTTGATCCATATGACGTCGGGGCGACAAGCATGGCCCTACGGAACGCAATATCCAAAGACGGGGTTTCAGTGGTTATTGCCGCCAGATCCTGCGTGGAGTCTCCGGTGAAAAGCCGCGGGCGCGTTTATTACGTTGATGGAAATGTCTGTGATGGATGCCAGCTTTGTATGAACCTTGGCTGTCCTGCAATTAGTTGGGATTTTAGCCGCGGCGAAATGCCCAGGCGTATCGAGATAGATGCGGCGTTGTGTTCAGGATGCACCGTCTGTGCTCAGATTTGTCCGCAAGGAGCGATTCTGGCCTCGGGCTCCGAGATGACAGCTAACGGCAAAAATTTACCATCGTTGGTATCGCTGAACGGGTCTAATAAAAGGGGATAGTGGCCTTGGCTTCGAATCAGTCTGTAAAAAAAGAAATGACCAACGGGAATAAGGGCAAAGACGTTGGCGCTGCTCGCGAGTTCCGGGGTAATCTGGTATTGGGTGGTGTTGGTGGCCAGGG
>JABEUP010000087.1 GCA_013044365.1 Acidimicrobiaceae bacterium | reverse complement strand
GTCGATGGGCGCCGTCACAAGTTGCCCGGGTAATTCCCAAGATAAGTTTTGACCGAGTTTGGCCCCAAACTTTGCCGGGACGTGCTTCGAATTCCTGCGGATTCGGCCGGCCGATGATTTGTCAGAGCAGAGAACGTCTGACAATTACAAATCTTTGTCCGTCTTCAAACCGCGGGTCATTCCCACGCCCGTATTAGAAAAATCGCCCTAGAATCACTTCCAGGTCAGCAGGTCATCAACTCGGCGCATTAGGAGCTCCACCACTGACTTTGTTGAATCCAGGTTAGGGAAAATCTAGGGAGTGCTTATGTCCGGTTCAGTCGACCTTGTTATAAGGGATCAGGTTGCACATCTGTACCTAAATAATCCGGAGAAAAAGAACGCCATAAGTGCGGAAATGTGGGAAGATCTCAAAGCGAAGGCTGGGGAAATCTCAATCGATACCCGTGTCCGCGCCACCATACTTCGTGGACATGGCTTGTCTGCATTTGCCGCCGGAGCTGACATTTCGCAGTTCGAGTCCAGGCGTTCCGCAAATTCGGAAGGCAGCACTTACGATGAATTGACGGAATCTGCGGTCGCAGCGGTCAAATCGATTCCCGTACCGGTGGTAGCCGCAATACACGGATTTTGTCTCGGTGGCGGAATCTCTCTGGCTTTGGCCTGCGACCTGCGTTTTGCCGCCAATGACTCGACGTTTGCGATCCCAGCTGCGCGGCTTGGGATATCCTATCCAACTCCGGCAATCGAGCGCCTCGTCGGCTTAATTGGTACCTCCAATGCTAAATATCTGCTGTTTTCCGCAAAACGAATCGGCGCCCAGGCGGCTAAGGAAATCCACCTCATCGACAAGGTGTTCAAACAGGAGGAACTCGACGAGGAGGTCGAGACGTTCGTTGCCACACTCATCAACAACGCACCTTTGTCTTTAAAAGCGGCGAAATATATCATCGATCAGTGCGCCCTGGAACACCATGAACGCGACCTTGAAAATATCCACCAAGTGTCTAGGAACTGTTTCCTATCAGAGGATTACAAAGAAGGAGTCAGGGCATTTATGGAGTCCAGAAAGCCTATCTTTCAGGGGAAATAGGGGAAGCTGATTTGTTTTTGAGCCTATAAGTTCCCAGACTCTTTATCTTTCTGAACAACTCAGGGCCTAGTTGACTCAACGCGGAATTGAGTGAGCATCCCTCTCAGATCCGATGATATCACTTTTCCTAGCGCATTCCTGGGAAATTCCTGGACGAAGATAATCCTTTTCGGGCGCTTGTATCCGGCGAGAGTATTGGCAGAGTGCAAAATAAGTTCTATTTCCGAAACCGCAGATTCCATTATTATAAAACCAACAACTTCCTCTCCCCATTCTCTGGATTCGACGCCAATAACCGCCGCATCTTTCACTGCCGGATGGGTTCGGAGCACATCTTCCACCTCTTTGGGATATACGTTGTAGCCGCCGGAAATAATAACATCCTTGAGCCGACCAGCTATTGATATGCGGCCGTCATCATCGATTTCACCAACGTCGCCGGTTGCGAAAATCCGATCCTTCTCTGGAAATGCAGAGGCAGTGGCAATCGGGTCGTTTAGATAGCCGGCAAACACCGTTGGCCCGCCAATGAAAATCTCTCCTTTATCATCGGAGACATAGACTTCCACGCCCGGAAGCGGGAATCCGACCTTTCCGGCCACTCTATCGGAGTCATACGGATTTGAAATATTGATAAGACTCTCCGTAGTCCCATACCGCTCCAGTACAATCTTTCCTGTCCGGATTTCAATCTCTTTATGCACCTCCTTTGAAAGAGGTGCGGAACCTGAAACCATAAGCCTCAATGATGCTAGTGAATCAAGATATTCCGACTCGAGGAACCTTTGGTACATTGTTGGCACACCAAAAAACATCGATGCAGAATAATTTTTGACCGCCTGCGCTACCCGACCGGGCTCGAATTTGTCCATTATCACAGCTGAAGAACCTGCGCAGAGAGTTCCATTTACCCCAACACCGAGACCATGCATATGGAAAAGTGGCAACGAAAGCACCAAACGGTCGGTGTGATCCCAGCGCCACGCCAAATTTAGACTTCTTGCCGAGGCTAAGAGGTTGCCATGAGTGAGGACTGCCCCCTTTGGACGTCCCGTTGTACCGGAGGTATATGCGATCAATGCGGGAGTATCGAGGTGGCTTTGATCTAGATCCAGGTCGCTTGCCGCGTTTTGGTTGATTTCGCCGTCAGTGAAGAACACTGCCAGATCGCCCTTGGGCAATGGCAAATCCGACCCAGGACCGGTGAATGAAGATACGAAACCAGGACTTTTCATCGTGTCCAAAATCCACTCAGCCCGCTGCGGAGAATCGACAATAGCTCCAGAGGGTTTCACATCACGGACAATGTGCGATATCTCGTCCTTGGTATATGAAGGATTGACCGGAACCACCACCAATCCAAGCCGGAGTGCCGCAACATACCCGATAATCATTCCCAAAGATGAAGAAGAGGACAATATAATTCGGTCACCCGCGGTCAGCCCGCTTTCGACCATGGCGCCAGCGGACTTCGTTGTCTGGCTCAGAAACTCTCCCCGTGAAATCCAGTCACCTTCAAATTCGCAGAACAGCTCCCTATTTGGATTTTCACATAAAACCTTCACCCAGGACTTGGCCAAAGATCGATCCTGCAATAATTGACCGGTTTCAAATTCCATGCCCGACGGGATATGGCATGACCAATTCGAGACGGCCCGCAACTTGCCCATCATTTCACCATAGAGTCAGACCGGCCCTGTGAGCCGGACTTAAATTGACCATATACTCTTATATTCTCCCGAGCAAGCCGAGCACCTTCGGCACGATTGCTTCTTTGGAAAGGCCGAGTTCCTTCATAACAGTGCCGCCTGGGGCAGATGCTCCAAATCGGTCAATACCTATCGTGATACCGTCTGAGCCCACCAAAGATTTCCAACCGCTTGTTACACCGGCCTCAATGGATATCTTGAGCGTAGACTGGGGAAGGATTTCGGTGATGGTCTCTCGATCCTGGGCAAGAAATTTCTCCCGCCATGGAACCGATACCACTCTTGTTCCAACGCCATGTTCGAC